>NZ_JAPTFO010000027.1:0-51232 GCF_030985515.1 Stenotrophomonas sp. Sm10 | reverse complement strand
GGATGGCGCCATCGAGCCCCCAGGGATGGGTTTACGGCGTGTCCTGCACAGCCACACCACCCCGCCAAGCTACCAGCAGTCCAGAGCCGTTTTCGCTGTTGCTTCGGCTGTTGCATTTGCCTCTGCAGGTGCAGGGCGCAGCCCTGCCGAACCCCTTTACTTGACCTGCACGTCGATCACGCCGTCGCCCACGCGCGCCTGCAATGCGTCGCCGGGCTGTACCTGATCGACCTGGCGCACCAGCGTGCCATCGTCACTGCGGGTCAGGATGCTGTAGCCGCGCGCTACAGTCGCCAGCGGGCTGACCGCTTCCAGCGAACGCGCCAGCCCGCGCAGGCGCAGCGCATCGCGTTCCAGCAGACGCTGCATCGCTGCCTGCGGTCGTCCGCGCAGGGCGGCCAGGCGGCGTTGCATCGCGTCGAGCTGGCGCTGTGGGTGGTGCCCGCGCAGGACCGCCGCTGCATGGCGAAGGCGCGCAGCACGGCGCTCCTGCTGCTGGTTGAACGCGGCATGCAGGCGCCGGCCCAGATCGAGCTGGCGGCGGCGCAACAGGTCCAGTCGCGCCTGCGGGCTCTGCGCGTTCAGGCGCAGCAGGGCACGGTCAGCACGTTGCATCGCCTGCTGCATCGTGTGCCGCTGCAGCTGCGCCATGCGTGCCGCGGTGCGCCGCAGGCGCAGGGCCAGTTCGCGCTGGTCCGGTACCAGCAGCTCGGCTGCCACCGATGGCGTCGGTGCACGCAGGTCGGCGGCGAAGTCGCTCAGGCTGAAGTCGGTTTCATGGCCCACCGCCGACACTACCGGGGTGCGGCTGGCGGCGATCGCACGGGCCAGTGCTTCATCGTTGAAGGCCCACAGGTCTTCCAGTGAACCGCCGCCACGGGTCAGCAAGATCACGTCGTAGCGGCCACTGGCATCGGCGGCCTGCAGCAGGCGGGTGATCTGTGCAGCGGCGCTGCTGCCCTGCACCAGGGTCGGCAGCAGGTCCACTTCCAGCAGCGGGAAGCGGCGGCCGAGCACGCTCAGCACGTCGCGCACAGCGGCGCCGGTGGGGGAGGTGATCACCGCAAGGCGCTGCACGTGCGCCGGCAGCGGCCGCTTGCGTGCCGGGTCGAACAGGCCTTCGGCCTCCAGCCGTGCCTTCAGCTCCTCGAAGGCGCGGCGCAGTGCGCCTTCGCCGGCTTCCTCCATGTGGTCCAGCACCATCTGGTACTCGCCACGGGCGTCGTACAGGGTCACCTTGCCGCGCACCAGCACGCGCATGCCTTCGCGCGGCACGAACTTCAGGTGTTGCGCCTTCATCCGGAACATCGCCGCGCGCAGCTGCGCACGTGCGTCCTTCAGGGTGAAATACAGATGCCCGGAGGCGGGACGCGCCACGCTGCCCAGTTCGGCCTCGACCCAGATCGCCGGGAAGCTGCCTTCCAGCAGGTCGCGGGCCAGGGTGTTGAGCTGGCTGGGGGTGAGGATGTCGTTGTTGCGTGGCTGCATGGGAACGGCGTGCTGCGGGCGGAACGGGGGCTCAGGATCGCACGTCAGCGCACCGTGTGCTGGCCCAGTGCCCACTGCACGTGTTCACGCACCAGCGGCGAGGGATCGTCGATGCGGGTCTGCAGGGCAGCCAGCGCTTCGGCCGAGGACGGCGCATTGCCCAGCGCCACGGCGATGTTGCGCAGCCAGCGCTCATGGCCGCTGCGCCGGATCGGGCTGCCTTCGGTGCGGCGCAGGAACTCGGCTTCGTCCCAGGCGAACAGCTGGTCCAGGCGCGCGGTATCGAGGTTGTTGCGCGCGCGGAAATCGGCTTCGTCGGTGCGCTTGGCGAACTTGTTCCAGGGGCAGACCAGCTGGCAGTCGTCGCAGCCATAGATGCGGTTGCCGATCAGCGGACGCATCTGTTCGGGAATGGCGCCGTCGTGTTCGATGGTCAGGTAGGAAATACAGCGCCGCGCGTCCAGCCGCTGCGGGCCGGTGATCGCGCGGGTAGGGCAGACATCGATGCAGCGCGTGCAGGTGCCGCAGTGTGCCGTAGCCGGCGCATCGATCGGCAGCGGGATATCGATGTAGATCTCGCCGATGAAGAACCAGGAACCGCCGTTGCGGTCGATCAGGCAGGTGTGCTTGCCGATCCAGCCCAGCCCCGCGTTGCGCGCCAGTGCGCGCTCCAGCACCGGCGCCGAATCGACGAATACCCGGTAGCCCAGCGGTGCCACTTCATCGTTGATCTGCGTGGCCAGCTTCTGCAGGCGGTTGCGCATCAGCTTGTGGTAGTCGCGGCCCAAGGCGTAACGGGCCACGTAGGCGCGGCCCGGGTCGGCCAGGGTTGCCCAGGCTTCGGTGTCGTCCTTGTGGCTGTAGTCCATGCCTACCGAGATCACCCGCACCGTGCCGGGCAGCAGCTCGGCCGGGCGCGCGCGCAGGGTGCCGTGGCGCGCCATCCAGTCCATCGTGCCGTACAGGCCCTGGCCCAGCCAGTCGGCCAGGTGCGCCTCGTCCTCGCCCAGCTCGATGCCGGCGATGCCGCAGCGCTGGAAGCCATGCGCACGCGCCAGTTCGCGGATACGCTGCACGGCCTGGGCCGGATCGACAGGGGCGGGGGCGGGGAACATGTGGACCAGTATAAAATCCCTGCATGGCCAACCTTGCCGATCTGTTCGATTCCGCTGCCGCGCGTGCGCTTGATGCGCAGGCCTCGGCACTGGCTGCCGAGGGCGGCTGGAGCCTGATGGCGCAGGCCGGTCAGGCCGCCTGGCCGTGCCTGCTGCAGCATTGGCCACAAGCGCAGCGGATCGGCGTGGTGGTTGGCGCAGGAAACAACGGCGGCGATGGCCTGGTGCTGGCCCGCCATGCACGACAGGCCGGGCGTAAGGTGGCGGTGATCGCCTTGCCGGGCAAGCCACCGGCGACGTCGCTGGCGCAGCGTGCCGCATCGGAATTCACGTCCGACGGCGGCACCATCACCGATTTCGACGGCGCGCTGCCCGAGGTCGATATCTGGGTCGATGCCCTGTTCGGTCTGGGCTTCGATCGCGTGCCGGAAGGCGCGGCGCAGGCGCTGATCGCCGCCCTCAACGCGCAGGCGGCACCGGTTCTGGCGCTGGACGTCCCCAGTGGCGTCGATGCCGACCGGGGCGCCGTACCGGGCGAGGCGGTGAAGGCTGCTTTGACCCTGCAGTTCATCGTGCCGCATCGCGGGCTGTATACCGGCGATGCGCTGGATCATTGCGGGCGGAAGGCGTTGGCGCCGCTGCAGCTGCCCACGGCCGCATGGCAGGGCGTGTCACCCGCCGTGGAGCACTGGACCCAGGCGCGCTTGCCGGCACTGCTGCCGCCGCGCCGCGCCAACAGCCACAAGGGCGAATCCGGCCACGTGCTGTGCGTCGGCGGCAACCACGGCAGCGGCGGTGCCATCGCCATGGCAGCCGAGGCCGCCTTGCGCGCAGGGGCGGGGCTGTTGAGCCTGGGCACCCGCCGCGACCACGTCGGTCCACTGCTGGCTCGGCTGCCCGAGGCGATGACCCATGCACTGGAAGACGGCGATGTGCTGCCGGCGCTGCTGGACAAGGCGAAGGTGGTGGCGATCGGCCCCGGTCTGGGCCAGGACGAATGGGCGCGCGCGCTGTTTGCGCGGGCGCTGGCCAGCGCCAAACCGCTGGTGGTCGATGCCGATGCACTGAACCTGCTGGCGCAGGATCCGCGCGCGCTGCCGGACGCCATCCTTACGCCACATCCGGGCGAGGCCGCGCGTCTGCTCGGCTGCAGTACCGCTGACATCCAGGCCGATCGCTACCGTTGTGCGCAGGCGTTGGCCGAACGCTTCCACGCCGTGGTGGTGTTGAAGGGCGCAGGCAGCATCGTGACGGCGCCCGGGCAGGCGCCACGGCTGATCGCTGCAGGCAATCCCGGCATGGCCGTGGGAGGCATGGGCGATCTGCTCACCGGCATCATCGCCAGCCTGCGCGCGCAGGGCCTGGCCGCCTTCGACGCCGCCGCGGCCGGTGCGCTGCTGCATGGGCTCGCGGGCGACGCCGCGGCCGCCGATGGCGCGCGCGGCCTGCTTCCTACTGATCTGCTGTCGCCGTTGCGGCGACTGGCCAACCCGGAACTTTCCCGATGATCGATTTCTTCCTTGCCGACAGCGATGCCACTGAACTGCTCGGGCAATGGCTGGCGGCCACGCGGCCGCCGCAGGCGCTGGTCGAACTGCGCGGCGACCTGGGGGCCGGCAAATCCACCACGGCCCGCGCACTGCTGCGCGCGCTGGGCGTCCAGGGCGCCATCCGCAGCCCGACCTACACCCTGGTCGAGCGCTATCCGCTGGCCGGCGGTGGCGAGGCCTGGCATCTGGATCTGTACCGGATCGGGCAGGCCGGCGAACTCGATTTCCTCGCGCTGGACGAGGGCAGCGCGGTACTGTGGCTGGTTGAATGGCCGGAACGCGGTGCCGGTGCGCTGCCGCCAACCGACCTGGTGGTGGCGCTGGAGATCGAGGGACAAGGGCGTCGCGTTCGTCTCACTGGCGCCAGCGACGCAGGGCATGAATGGCTGAAACGGCTTCCCCAAGGAGGCGACTTGCAGGCCATATCTGTCGGCTGACGAGAACAAACACCGGCAGGTTACGGATTATTAAGGAAAAAGGTGTTGCATTCCGTTCAGCGCGGTGATTGAATCCTGAGCCATGCGCCCGGGGAACCGTCTCATCGCCATCTGTGCCGCCGTCGGACTGGGTCTGGCGAGCGTCAGCGCGTGGGCCGGTGAAATTCGCCAGGTCCTGCTGAATACCGGTGCCACCGGCACCCGTGCCGAGATCTCGCTGGTGGGCAGTGGCGGTTACAAGACGCTGTCGCTGGCCGGACCGAACCGCTTGGTGGTCGATTTCCCGGACTCCAGCGCCGTACGCAACCTGAAAATGCCGGCGGCGCAGGGCGTGGTCACCGCGGTGCGCACCGGACAGCCGGTGCCGGGTACCTTCCGTGTCGTTTTCGACCTTGCTGAATCGGTGGCGCCGTTCCGCCCACAGATGCAGCGCGAGGGCAATGAATCCAAGCTGGTGATCGAATGGCCGGGCGATGGCCCGGCCGTGGCCGCCAGCCGTCCGGCAGCGACGCCGGCGGTGCCGCCGCAGGCGCCGGCCAACACGCCCGCACCGACGCCGACGCCGGCGGAGAGCGCGCAGGCGCGTACCGATGCCGCGCGTGCCACGGCGCTGCTGACTGCCCAGGTGCGGCAGCAGGCCAGTGCCACCGCCGCCGCGCCGGCCACGCCTACCCCGGCGCCATCCACCGCGCCGGCCCAGGTCGCGGCGGCGGGTACCGTGGCCAGCAGTTCGCCTTCTTCCTCGCCGGCCGCGATCCTCGCTGGGCAGCGCACCGCAGCGGTGGTGACCACGCCGCCGGCCACGGTGCCTGCGCCGGCACCGACGCCGGTGGAACCGCCGCGCCCGGCCATGCCCAGTGATGCCTCCCGCATCCGCATGCAGGCCGGCATGCGCCATCTGGTGGTGGCCATCGATCCCGGTCACGGAGGCCAGGATCCGGGCGCGATCGGCCCGACCGGCAAGCGTGAGAAGGATGTCACTTTGGCGGTGGCGCGGGAACTGGCCCGTCAGGTCAATGCGACGCCGGGCCTGAAGGCCTACCTGACCCGCGACAGTGACGTGTTCATTCCGCTGCCGATGCGCGCGCAGAAGGCGCGTGCGAACAAGGCCGACATCTTCATTTCCATCCATGCCGACGCGGCCGAGAACCGTTCGGCCACCGGTTCGTCGGTGTACGTGCTGTCGACCAAGGGCGCCTCTTCGCAGCGCGCCCGTTGGCTGGCAGACAAGGAAAACGCGGCCGATCTGGTCGGTGGCGTTCGCCTGCAGCAGACCGAGGGCACGCTTGCCAATGTGCTGCTGGACCTGGCGCAGAGCGGCTACATGAAGGCGTCCGAAGACGCCGCCGGCCACGTGCTGGGCGGCCTTAAGCGGATCGGCAACAACCACAAGCCGAACATCGAGCGCGCCAACTTCGCGGTGCTGCGTACGTCGGACATGCCGGCGATGCTGGTGGAAACCGCGTTCATCTCCAACCCGGATGAAGAGCGTCGCCTGACCGACCCGGCCTACCAGCGCAAGATCGCCGGTGCCGTGCTCGATGGCGTGCACACCTTCTTCAGCCGCCAGCCACCGCCGGGCACGCTGTACGCGGCCCGTGCCCAGGCCGAGATCGACGCCGCAGCCACCATGGCCGGCGGCAGCAAGTAATCCGCTTCCTGTAGAGCGCGGTAGAGTCGACTGTTGGTTGACTACGTGCGCAGCGCGGGGCTTTTCGGCGCCCGGGCGGAGAGCAGTCGACTGACAGTCGACTCTACCCACGGGCGCTCCGCTATCATCGACCCATGAAGTCTGCTGCCCATCATCTCCCATGAGCGCGCCCGGTCCGCGCCCGATCCGGCCCTTGCCGGAGATCCTGATCAACCAGATCGCCGCTGGCGAAGTGGTCGAGCGTCCCGCTTCGGTGGTCAAGGAGCTGGTCGAGAACGCGATCGACGCCGGTGCCAGCCGCGTAGATATCGATCTTGAAGAGGGCGGTGTACGCCTGATCCGCATCCGCGACAACGGCAGTGGCATCGCGCCGGAGCAGCTGCCGCTGGCGGTATCGCGCCACGCGACCAGCAAGATCGCCGATCTGGACGATCTTGAATCGGTGGCCACGCTCGGTTTCCGTGGCGAAGCGCTGCCGTCGATCGCCTCGGTCAGTCGCTTCACCCTGGCCTCGCGTCGCGCACATGACGAGCATGGTTCCGCGCTGCAGATCGAAGGCGGAAAGATCGGCGAGGTGACGCCGCGCGCGCATGCGCCGGGTACCACGGTGGAAGTGCGCGAGCTGTTCTACAACGTACCGGCGCGGCGCAAGTTCCTGCGCGCCGAGCGCACCGAGCTGGGCCATATCGAAGAATGGCTGCGCTCGCTGGCCCTGGCGCGGCCGGACGTCGAACTGCGCGTGTCCCACAACGGCAAGGCCTCGCGCCGTTACAAGCCGGGCGATCTGTATTCCGATACGCGATTGGCAGAAACGCTGGGCGAGGATTTCGCCAACCAGGCCGTGCGCGTGGATCACAGTGGCGCCGGCCTGCGCCTGCATGGCTGGATCGCGCAGCCGCATTACTCGCGTGCCAGCGCCGACCAGCAGTACCTGTACGTCAACGGCCGTTCGGTGCGTGATCGCAGCGTCGCCCACGCGGTGAAGATGGCGTACGGCGATGTGCTGTACCACGGTCGGCAGCCGGCCTATGTGCTGTTCCTCGAACTGGACCCGACCCGTGTTGATGTCAACGTGCACCCGGCCAAGCACGAGGTGCGCTTTCGTGATTCGCGGCTGGTGCATGACTTCGTCTATCGCACGCTGAAGGACGCGTTGGCTGATACCCGCGCGGGCATGTCGGCGCAGGAGATCGGTGCGGGTCCGGTGCATCCGGTGGACGCCGCTGCGGCATCGATGGCATCGAGCGCGGGCGCATCGGGTTTCGGGCTGGTGCGTGGGCCTGCGCCCGGTGCCGGCTCGGGCGCAGGCGGCGGTGGCTTTTCCGGCTGGCGCCCGCAGCAGCCCCTTGGGCTGCAGGTCGCTGATGCACCGGCGGCCTACGCCGCGCTGTATGCCACGCCGGCCGGTGCCGAGCCCGGGGCGGCGCTGCCGCCGATGCCGACCGAGAACGGACTGCCGGTCACCAGTGCCGATGCCGGAGTGCCGCCGCTGGGCTATGCGATCGCGCAGCTGCACGGCATCTACATCCTGGCCGAGAACGCCGAAGGCCTGATCGTGGTCGACATGCATGCCGCACACGAACGCATCGGCTACGAGCGGCTGAAGAACGCGCACGATGGCATCGGCCTGCAGTCGCAGCCGTTGCTGGTGCCGATCACGCTGGCGGTGGGCGAGCGCGAGGCCGATACCGCCGAAAGCGAAGCCGACACGCTGGCCGCACTCGGCTTCGAAGTGACCCGTGCCGGCCCCGGTTCACTGCACGTGCGCAGCATACCGGCACTGCTGGCGCATGCCGAACCGGAAGGCCTGCTGCGCGACGTGCTGACCGACCTGCGCGAGCACGGCCAGAGCCGCCGCGTGGCCAGCGCGCGCGACGAGCTGCTGTCGACCATGGCCTGCCACGGCGCGGTGCGTGCCAACCGGCGCTTGACCCTGCCGGAAATGAACGCGCTGCTGCGCGACATGGAAATCACCGAACGGTCCGGCCAGTGCAACCACGGCCGACCGACCTGGGCCCGTTTTTCGCTGGCGGAGATCGACCGCTGGTTCCTGCGCGGACGTTGAGGGGAGCATCGATGCGTTATCGGGGAATGGGCGGCCTGCTGGTCGCCATGGTGTTGGCCGCCTGCAGCCCCGCGCCGCCGCCGGCACCGGCTTCGGCCGCGGAGGATCCGTCCTATGCCGCCGGGCAGCAGCAGTGGCGGGTGGCACGCTATCAGGACCTGACCCGCCCGGACGGTTGGACAGCGCTGGTCGGCCTGCACTGGCTGCAGAACAAATCGCACTTTGTCGGCAGTGGCGCGACCAATGGCATCCGCCTGGCGGTGGGGCCGGACAAGCTGGGCCTGCTGCGCCGCGAGGGCAGCCAATGGTGGTTCACTCCCGAAGCCGGTACGGACGTCAGCCATGGGGGCAAACCGGTGCGCGGCCGCATCCGCATCGACACCGACAAGGATCCGCAGCCGACGCTGCTGGCCTTCGATGGTGGCAAAGGCCAGCTCAGCATCATCCGTCGCGGTCCGCGCGATGCGCTGCGGGTCAAGCACGCCGATGCGCCTGCACGCCGTGGGTTCGCCGGCCTGGAGTACTGGCCGGGCGGTCCTGACTGGCAGGTGCAGGCGCGCTTCATCGCGCACCCGCCAGGCAAGACCCTGCCGATCGTCGATATCACTGGCTTGACCACCGAGATGCCGAACGCGGGCGCGGTCGAGTTCCAGCGTGATGGCCGCAACTGGCGGCTGGAGGCGATAGGTGCACCCGGGCAGCCGCTGTTCCTGATCTTCGCCGACCGCACCAGCGGTCGCGGCAGCTATCCGGCTGGGCGTTACCTGGACACCGATGCGCCAGGCGCCGATGGTACGGTGCGCATCGATTTCAACCATGCCTACAACCCACCGTGTGCGTTCACCGCCTATGCAACCTGCCCGTTGGCGCCGCCTGAAAACCGGCTGGACCTGCGCGTGGAAGCGGGCGAGAAGGTCTACCACCTGCCTGAAGGAGAAGGCTGAGATGCCGATCAGATCACTGTTGCGTGCCGCCGTTCTGTTGGCGGCCTGTGCGCTGGCACCGCTGGTTGCAGCACGTACCCTGCAAGCCGACTCCGCTGGCGCAGCGGCGGCCAGGCCGCCGGTGCCGTTGCTGTGGAAAGTGACTGGCCCAGGCGACTCACGCCTCTACCTGCTCGGTTCCTTCCACCTGCTGAAGCCGCAGGACTACCCGCTGTCGCCCGATGTCGAACAGGCGTTCGAGGCCTCACAGCGGGTAGTGTTCGAACTGTCGCCGGAAGACATGCAGTCGCCCCAGCTGGCCAGCCGCATGGTGCAGGCGGCGATCCGCACCGATGGCAGCGAGCTGAAGCGTGATCTGGATGCGGCCACCTGGCAGAAGCTGCAGGCCTTTGCTGCCGAGAACCAGTTGCCGCTGGCGCAGATGCAGGGCATGAAGCCTTGGTTCGTCGGCCTGAGCATTTCGATCGGGCAGATGCAGAAGCTCGGCCTGGACCCGGCGCTGGGCCTGGACCGCCACTTCATGGAGCGCGCGCAGAAGACCGGCCGCAAGACGGCGGGACTGGAGGACATTGATACCCAGATCGGCATGCTTGACGGAATGACGCTGCAGGAACAGCGGCAGATGCTGGCCGAAGCACTGGACCAGGCCGGCAAGGCCGATGAGCAGGCGCGGCTGCTGCATGATGCGTGGCGCCGCGGCGATGATCGCCTGCTGTGGACCAAGATGGCGGCAGAGATGCGCCAGCAGTACCCGCAGCTGTACCAGCGCATCAACACCGGGCGCAACGATGCCTGGGTGCCGAAGCTGCAGCCGTACCTGCAGGCCGGGCAGGGCGGTACGCTGGTGGTGGTCGGCACGCTGCACCTGCTGGGCAGTGATGGCGTGGTCGAGAAACTGAAGGCGAAAGGGTACAAGGTCGAGCGCGTGTGCTCGGCGTGCAAGGCGAAACGCTGACGTATCGTTGGCGCGATCCAGACAGAAACGGCGCGCCAGGGGCGCGCCGTTTTCGTGTCAGCCTGTGAAGCGGCTCAGCGGCGGGTCTTGCTGCCGGTGCCGGTGCCCGGTTCGTTCGGCTTGTTGCCGGTGCCGGTGCCCGTGCCCGTGCCGGTGCCGCCCGGGCGCGGGCCACCGAAGCCGCTGCCCATGCTGCGCTGGAATTCCTGCCACAGCTCCAGGTTGCGCTCGGTCAGCTGGTTCATCATCGCCCACGGGGTCTGGCCCAGCAGGTTGCCCATCTGCTGGCGGAACTGTTGCTGCTGGTCGAGGAAGACCTGCATGCTGCGCTCCAGGTAGTTGCCCATGAAGCCCTGCAGGGAATCGCCGTAGAAGCGGATCAGCTGGCTCAGCAGCTGCGTGGACAGCATCGGTTCGCCGTCCTGTTCCTGGTCGGCGATGATCTGCAGCAGGACCGATCGCGTGAGGTCGTCGCCGCTCTTGGCGTCGCGGACTTCAAAGTCTTCACCGTCCAGGATCAGCTGGCGCACGTCCTCGATGGTGATGTAGCTGGAGATCTCGGTGTCGTAGAGACGGCGGTTCGGATACTTCTTGATGATGCGGGTCGCAGCCATGAAGCGGTACTCGTCACAGTAGACGCGCAGCATGGCGCAGTGCAGCAGCGGTTGCAACCGCCCCAGCCCCCGCCAGGCTTGGCTTTCAGGGGCGATCATGTTGCGCAACAAGGGTTTGCGTGCTGCGCAGCATGACCATCGGCAGGGGCCGCCGGTGCATGCCGCGGCGCCCCCTGCGCGGCTCACCAGCCCATGTGATGGCCGCCGTTGATGTCCAGGTTGCTGCCGGTGATCCACGAGGCTTCCTCGGCCACCAGGAAAGACACGCCATAGGCGATTTCTTCCGGCTTGCCGAGGCGCCCGGTGGGAATGTCGGCGATGATCTTGGCGCGCACGTCCTCCGGAACCGCCATCACCATGTCGGTGGCGACGTAGCCGGGCGAAATGGTGTTGACCGTGATGCCGAAGCCGGCGTTCTCGCGGGCCAGCGAGATGGTGAAGCCGTGCATGCCGGCCTTGGCCGCAGCATAGTTGGCCTGGCCGTACTGGCCCTTCAGGCCGTTGATCGAGCTGATCTGGATGACCCGGCCCCAGCCGCGGCGGCGCATGCCTTCGATGACCGGCCGGGTGACGTTGAACACCGAGTTGAGATTGGTGTTGATCACATCGTGCCACTGGTCCGCGCGCATGCGGTGGAAGGTGGTGTCACGGGTGATGCCGGCGTTGTTGACCAGGATCTCGACCGGGCCCAGCTCGGCCTCGACGGCGCGCACCAGCGCTTCGGCGCTGTCTGGATCGGAGACATCGCCCGGGAAGATCGCCACGTGGTAGCCGCGCTCGGTCATCGCCTGCTGCCAGACGCGGGCCTTGGACTCGTCGCGGTAGTTGGTGGCGACCCGGTGGCCCTGGTCGGCCAGGCGTTGGCAGATGGCGGTACCGATGCCGCCGGTTCCGCCGGTGACCAGTGCGACGCGAGATGTCATGGAGTGCTGTCCGGGTATCAGTTGGGTGAAGGGGGATTCTGCAACATCGGCGCGGAAAGTGCGCCGGCCGGCAACAGGACGTCGGTCCGCGGCAGCCGCGCCGGGTCGAACGCCCGTTGCGCAGCCTCCAGCAGCGCATCCCGCTCATCGGCGCCGTCCAGTGCGGCAGGCGCCTGGCCCAGCAGCTGCCAGAGCGCGCGCAATACCGGCACCGGCCGCGTGCTGTCCACCGGCAGCGACGCCAGCGACTTGGACAGTTTGTGCCCCGGGGCATCGAGCAGCAGCGGCAGGTGCCAGTAGCGTGGCACGGCCAGGCCCAGCGCCTGCTGCAGCAGGATCTGCCGCGCGGTGGAATCGAGCAGATCGGCGCCGCGCACCACTTCGGTCACGCCCTGTTCGGCGTCATCGACCACCACGGCCAACTGGTAGGCCCAGCAGCCATCTGCACGGCGCAGCACGAAGTCGCCAACCTCGGCATGCACGTCCTGCTGCTGCGGGCCGCGCAGGCCATCGTCGAAGTGCACGATGCTGCCCGGCGGCACGCGGAAGCGGACGGCAGGGTCCGGTCGCGGTTGCCGCGCAACGCAGCGGTGATGGATGCCGCCGTTGGCAGCCAGTTCGCTGCGGCTGCAGTGGCAGATGAAGGCCTGGTCGCTGGCCAGCAACACATCCAGCGCGGCCTGGTAGGCCTCGCCTCGCGCGCTCTGCCACAGGACCGGGCCGTCGTGGACCAGTCCGAACGCAGCCAGTGCCTGCAGCTGTGACTGCGCGGCGCCGGGCACGGTACGCGGCGGGTCAACGTCTTCGATGCGCAGCCGCCACAGGCCGCCATGGTGGCGGGCCAGCAGCCAACTGCCGAAGGCGGCAAGCAGGGATCCGGGGTGGAGCAGGCCGGTCGGCGAGGGCGCGAAGCGGCCGCAGGGAACAATGGCGGTCATGCAGGCTGAATCGTCGGTCAGGTTGGCGCTTGAATTCAAGCTGAGCGCACCGCAAATTGACGGATATCGACCCCTTCCGAGCCGGATTTTCCCATGTTCACCCGTATTGCCCTGTTCCTGGCGACCAACCTCGCGGTCCTGATCCTCGCCAGCATCGTGATGTCGCTGGCGGGAACCGACCCGAGCAAGATGAGCGGTCTGCTGATCATGGCCGGCATCTTCGGTTTCGGTGGCTCCTTCATCTCGCTGCTGCTGTCCAAGTGGATGGCCAAGCGCTCCACCGGTGCGGTGGTGATCACCGAGCCGCGCAACCAGACCGAGCGCTGGCTGCTGGCCACGGTCGAGCGCCAGGCCAAGGCCGCCGGCATCGGTATGCCGGAAGTGGCGGTCTATGACGGCCCGGAGATCAATGCCTTCGCCACCGGCGCCAACCGCAACAACGCGCTGGTGGCGGTGTCCACCGGCCTGCTGCACAACATGAGCGAGGACGAGGCTGAAGCGGTGCTGGGCCACGAGATTGCCCACGTCGCCAACGGTGACATGATCACCATGGCGCTGCTGCAGGGCGTGCTGAACACCTTTGTGATCGTGCTGGCCCGCGTGGTCGGCGGCATCATCGACAGCGCGCTGTCGGGCAACCGCGAAGGCGGTGGCCGTGGCTTCGCCTACTACATCATCGTGTTCGTGCTGGAGATGGTGTTTGGCCTGTTCGCGACGATGATCGCCATGTGGTTCTCGCGCCACCGCGAGTTCCGCGCCGATGCAGGCGGTGCCTCGCTGGCTGGCCGCCAGAAGATGATCGCCGCGCTGGAGCGCCTGCAGTTGAACCACGGCCAGAGCACGCTGCCGACCCAGATCGCCGCGTTCGGTATTGCCGGTTCGACGGCCAAGAAGCTGTTCATGAGCCACCCGCCGCTGGAAGAGCGCATCGCCGCGCTGCGGGCGTCGACGGTGGCGTAACTCTCTGCTCCTTGTTAGTGCAGGAACGCCTGGCCCCGCGCCGGGCGTTTTTGTTTTGCGCGCGCACGCATTGGTGGCGCCAGGCGATGCCTAGGATCATTTCCGCGGTCGCGGAAACGACTCTCCGTGCGCACAAACGAAAACGGCACCTTCGCAGGTGCCGTCCCCATGAACCGCTTTACGCGAAACCTCAGAACTTCGCGTCGAACTCGGCGGCGTAGCCGGTGTTCACCAGCACCTTCTGCAGCGACTCGGCCACCTTCAGGTTGCCGGCTACGATCTGGTGGGTCTCCGGGCCACGGTTGTCCATGCGGCCCAGGGTCGCGCCCTTGAAGTCACAGACCTTGCCGCCCGCCTCGCGGACCAGCAGCAGGCCGGCGGCGATGTCCCACGCCTTCACACCGGCTTCGAAGTAGGCGTCGGCGCGGCCGCAGGCCACGTAGGCCAGGTCCAATGCGGCCGAACCGGTGCGGCGGATGTCCTCACCGTGCACCAGCAGGGCGTCGACCGCCTTCAGCTGGGCGCTGGCGCGGCTGCGCTCGCGCGGGGCGAAACCGGTGTGGATCATCGTGCCTTCCAGATCCTTGCGGTCGGCCACGCGGATGCGGCGGTCGTTCAGCACGGCGCCGGCACCACGGCTGGCGGTGAACAGTTCATTGCGCAGCGGGTCGAAGATGACCGCGTCGGTCGGCTCGCCGTTCTCGACCAGCGCGATCGACACGCAGTAGTGCGGCACGCCACGCAGGTAGTTGCTGGTGCCGTCCAGCGGGTCGATGACCCACATCTGGCGACGCTCGCCCTGCACGCCACCTTCTTCACCGAAGATGCCGTAGTCCGGGTAAGCGCGCTTGAGTTCCTTGACGATGACCTTTTCCGCGTCCGCATCCACTTCGCTGGCGTAGTCCATCCGGCCCTTCTGCACCACGTTCAGTGCCTCGAGCTTGTTGATGTTGCGCAACAGGACGTTGCCGGCGAGGCGGGCGGCCTTGACCATGACGGTGACGGCGGGTTTCTGCATGGCGTGGGCTCCCGGAAAGGCAGAAGAGATGGACTGGCGGGGGAAAAGAGCGGGTCCGGCGCAGTGGCCGGCCGCACAGTTTACCATTGGTCATCGTCCAGCTCGACCTTTTCCCTGTTCATGTCCCAGTTTCCCGCCGCCACCCGCCTCCGATTCGTCCTGGTCGGTACCCAGCATCCCGGCAACATGGGGGCCGCCGCCCGTGCCCTGAAGACCATGGGCCTGGCCCGTCTGGTGCTGGTCGCTCCCGAAAAGCCTCTGGACGAGGAGGCCTTCCGCCGCTCGGCCGGGGCCGAAGATGTGCTGGGGGACGCCCCGGTGGTCGCCACCCTGGCCGAGGCCGTGGCCGATTGCCGCCTGGTGCTGGGCTGCACCGCGCGTGCCCGCCGCGTGCAGCTGGAGGAATACCTGCCGGCCGACGCTGCCGCCCGCGCGGTGGCCAAGGCGGGCGAAGGTGCCGAGGTCGCACTGGTATTCGGCCGCGAGCGCACCGGCCTGACCAACGAGGAACTGCAGCTCTGCCATGCGGCGGTGCACATCCCGTCCGATCCTGAGTTCAGCTCGCTCAACCTGGCGGCCGCCGTACAGGTGCTGGCCTATGAAACGCGCATGCAGCTGCTGGGCGCGCAGCCGGCCCCCAATGCCGAGCCCGGCTTCCGCGAACAGGCCGCCAGCCATGAGCAGATGGAGAGCTTCTTCGCCCAGCTCGGCGACACGCTGGACGAGATCGATTTCCACAAGGGCCGCGCGCCGGAATCGGCGATGCGCAAGCTGCGCCGCCTGTTCCTGCGTAGCGAGCCAAGCGAGCAGGAAGTGCGCCTGTTGCGCGGCATCCTCGCCGACACCCAGCGCATGGCGCGACTGGCACAAGCAGGCAACAAGGACAGCTGACGACGTTCTCATTTTTTCGGGTAGTCTGTCTGGATACCCAGGGGGGGATGAAGCCTGTGTCGGGTCTGCGAAAGGCAATGCAGGGGGGACTGCTGAGCCTGGCCATGGTCCTGCTGGCCGGGACGGTGCGTGCAGCACCGGACCACGTGCTGGTGCTGGGCCGGATCAGCGATGATCCCAAGGCCCACTACGAGCAGCTTCAGCCCTTGCTGGATTACGTGGTGGCGCGCATGCACGACGTTGGCATCAAGGAGGGGAGGATCCTGATGGCACGCGATCCACAGCAGATGGCCAGCTATCTGCGGCGCGGTCGTGTCGACTGGGTCACGGAAACCTCGGGTACGGCGGTGGCGCTGGGCCAGCGCAGTGGCGCCCGTCCGCTGCTGCTGACCGAGCGCAACGGTGTGCGGGAGTACCAGACGGTTTTCTTCGTGCGCCGCGACAGCCCGATCCAGCGCATGCAGGATCTGCGGGGCCATCGCCTGGCCCTGCAGAACACGGCGTCCACCAGTGCCTACCTGGTGCCGGTGATGACGTTGCTGCAGGAAGGCCTGTCGCCGCAGATCCTGGCCGGTGCATGGGACATGCCGGGCCCAGATAGCGTGGGCTACGTATTTGCACGCAGCGAGCTGAACATCGCGACGTTCGTGCACAAGGGGGTGGTTGACGTGGGAGCAGTGAGCAGCGTGGACTGGAATGACGAACGGCGGATGCCAGCAGCGTTCCGGCGCGACTTCCGCGAGCTGTTGCGCACCGAACCCTACCCGCGTGCGGTGGAGATGGTCCGCGCCGACCTTGATCCACGCGTGCGCGATCGCCTGCAGGAAGTGCTGCTGCAGGCGGCCGGCGACCCGCGGGCACGGGGAGCGCTGCATCGGTTTTTTGGCACTTCCGGGTTCCACCGTGTCGATGCGCATGCGCAGCAGCGGCTGGATGAATTGAAACAAGGATTGACGCGCGTGCGGATGGAAGTGGAATGAAGTGGCTTGGCTCGGGGATGCAGGCCCGGTTCCTGCTCGCGATGGGCGGGGCAATGGTCGTGGTGATCGCGATCCTGGCAGTGTTGTTGGGGCGGCAAGCGGCGATGCAGGGCGAGGTGCGCAACCTCAGCGGTGGCGTCATCCATGAATTGTTCGACCGCAGCGTGCGCAGCCGCGGCGAGGCGATGGCGCGCGAGTTGTCCGATGCGCTGGCCAACCCGTTGTACTACCGTGACCTGGACCAGGTTGGCGTACTGGTGCGCAGTACTGCGCGCCAGCCCGTGGTGCGCTACGTGCTGGTGTTCGACGAACGCGGCCGGCTGGTTCACGACGGCTCGGTCGAAGTATCCGGTTTCGGCCAGCCGATGGCTGATCCTCTTGCACCCAAGGCCGCGGCTGCGCAGGCGCTGGTCGTGCAGGAGTCGCCGAAGGTGCTCGACAACACCATGCCGATCATGGTCGGCAACCAGCGCATTGGCGGCGTCCGCGTCGGCATGGCGCTGGATGAGGTGCAACAGCGCGAGCAGGCAGCCAACGCCACCTTGGGCGAACGCCTGCAGCAGGTCGGCAGCCGTCACCTGGGCTGGCTGCTGTTGATGCTGGGCCTACTGGTGGTGATCGGCGTGGTCGTGATCCTGTACGTGCAGCGTACTCTGGTTGCGCCGATCCGTGATCTTGCCGTCGCTGCCCGTCGCATCGAGGCGGGCGACTACCAGACGCCGCTGGCCGAGAACACCCGCGACGACGAGGTGGGTGAACTGGTGCGCGGTTTTGCCCGCATGCGTGATGCGATCGCCCGCCATGACCGCGAAGTGCGGCGCATGGCCTATACCGACGCGTTGACCGGGCTGACCAACCGGCTGGCATTCCGCGAGGCGCTTGATCATCGGTTGATGGCTGCCCGTGCCGCCAATCACCGGTTGGGCCTGTTGTTCGCCGATATCGACGACTTCAAGCGAGTCAATGACACCCTTGGCCACGAAGCTGGCGATGAAGCACTGCTGCAGTTTGCACAGCGTATCGATCGCGCGGTCACCGAAGCCGGGGGCGATGAAGCCCTGTTGGCGCGCTTCGGCGGAGATGAGTTCGTGATCCTGGTGGGCGATGGTGATGTGGCCGCAAATGCGCGGCTGCTGGCTGAAGTGCTGGTGCGGGAGCTGGGCAAGCCGCTGGTGGTGCAGGGCCGGGAACTGTTCCTGGGTACCTCGATCGGCGTGACCCTGTTCCCTGACGATGCGGCCGATGCCACCACTCTGCTGAAGAACGGCGACATTGCCATGTACCAGGCAAAGATGGCGGGCAAGAACTGCTATCGCTATTACAGCCGGGCGATGGACCATGCAGTCGAGCGTCGCGTGCATATGGAACAGGAGCTGCGCGGCGCCTGGGAGCGCGGCGAACTGCGCCTGGCCTACCAGCCGATCTTCCGCATGCGCGACCGCCGCATGGTCGGCGTTGAAGTGCTGCTGCGCTGGCAGCACCCGACCCTGGGCACGATCCCGCCTTCGGTGTTCATCGAGGTGGCCGAGCAGAGTGGCCTTATCGAAGTCATCGGCCCGAAGGTGCTGCGTGCGGCCTGCATGGAGGCCGCGCAATGGCCGCGCGGGACGGCCGGGGACGACCTGTTCGTGTCGGTCAACGTGTCGCCACGGCAGTTGCGCGGCGGCGAACTGCCGGCACTGGTGGCGCAGTGCCTGCATGAGTCCGGGCTACCGGCCTCGCGGCTGCATCTGGAGCTGACCGAAACCGCCGTGATCGGCGACGAGATGGTGGCCGCACAGCTGCTGGACAAGCTGCACCGCACCGGCGTGAAGGTCTGGCTGGACGATTTCGGCACCGGCTTCTCCGGTCTCAGCCATCTTCGCCAGGTACCGGTGGACGGGGTGAAGATCGACAAGAGCTTCGTGGCCGACATGCAGCGCGATCCCGACGATCTGGCGCTGACCACGGCGATCATCGCCATGGCCCACGCACTGGGCATCACCGTGGTGGCCGAGGGCATCGAGCAGCAGGCGCAGTTCGACCTGCTGGTGCAGCGCGGCTGCGATCTTGGCCAGGGCTACTGGCTGAGTCATCCGGTGACCGCCACCGAAGTCGTGCGGATGATCGAATCGGGCCTCTGACCGACACAAAAAAAGGGACGGAGGGGATTAAGTCGCTTGTGCATTTGCGACTTAATCCCCTCCGTCCCCTTTTTTGGGGCTACAGCGGACGCTTGCTCGGGTCGCCGGGCAGTTCGCGCACCAGTTTCGGGATCAGATAACCGGACAGGCGCGCGGTCAGGCCGGCAATCAGCGCCTTGGCCTGGGCGTCATCCACTTCGAAGTGGGCCACGCCCTCGACCCGGTCCAACTGATGCAGGTAGTAGGGAAGCACGCCGGCGTCGAAGCTGCGCTCGCTCAGGTCCTGCAGGGCCTGCACGCTGTCATTGACCCCGCGCAGCAACACCGCCTGGTTCAGCAGTTGGGCGCCGGTAGCGCGCAGGCGGGCCATCGCCGCGTCCACGCTGGCGTCGAATTCATTGGCATGGTTGGCGTGGACCACGATCGCCAGCGGCCAGGGCAGACTGCCCAGCCAGGAGACCAGCTCATCGTCCACGCGCTCGGGCAGCACGATCGGCAGCCGGGTGTGGATGCGCAGGCGGTGGATATGCGGGATGGCGCGCAGGGCATCGGTCAGTTCGACCAGCTTGTGCGTGGCCAGCGACAGTGGGTCACCGCCGGAAAGGATCACCTCGTCGATGTCCGGGTCGGCGGCGATGGCGGCTACGGCCTCCTGCCAGCCACCCTTGGCGGCGTTCTCCGCGCCATAGTCGAAGTGGCGGCGGAAGCAGTAGCGGCAGTTGATCGCGCAGCTGCCGGTGGCGACCAGCAGGGCGCGGCCACGGTACTTCTGGATGACGCCGGTGGCCTTCTTGGCCGCGCCATCGCCCACCGCATCGAAGCTGAACCCGGGCGCGGGACGCATTTCCTCGTCGATCGGCAGCACCTGGCGCAGCAGCGGATCGGCCGGATCACCCTTGCGCATGCGGGCCACGAACCCCTCCGGTACGCGCAGCGCGAACTGGGCCATTGCCGCTTCCGAGACGCCCAGCGCGGCCGGGTCCAGCTGCAGCCGGGCCAGCAGGGCCTGTGGGTCGCGCAGTGCCTGGCGCCAGAGCTGCTGCCAGCGCGCGGGCGCGCCTGGCGACTGGGGCCGGGGGAAGGCGGAAAGCTGCATGGAGAGGGGGCCTGCGGTTATCATGGGGGCAGAAAAACAGTCGCCCACCGGCATCCGGTGGGCTTTCCATTCTAACGGCTCGCCGCACCCGCGGCGTTTCTGCCACTCAGGAGTTTACGCATGGCCAGCTACGGCATGAACGACGTCAAGAACGGGATGAAGATCCTGGTCAACAACCAACCGGCCGTCATCATCGACACCGAATACGTCAAGCCGGGCAAGGGCCAGGCCTTCACCCGCGTGAAGTACCGCCTGATCAAGGACGGCCGTACCCAGGAAGTCACCATGAAGTCGACTGACTCGCTGGATGCAGCCGACGTCGTCGATACCGACATGAACTTCATGTACAGCGATGGCGAGTACTGGCACTTCATGGATCCGGAATCCTTCGAGCAGGTCCAGGCCACCAAGGCCGGCATGGGCGGCGCCGAGAAGTGGCTGAAGGGCGAAGAGTCCTGCGTGGTCACCCTGTGGAACGGTGAGCCGATCTTCGTGCAGCCGCCGAACTTCGTCGAGCTGAAGATCACCGAGACCGATCCGGGCGTCCGTGGCGACACCTCGGGCGGCGGCGGCAAGCCGGCCACCCTGGAAACCGGCGCCGTGGTCCGTGTGCCGCTGTTCGTCAACCAGGACGAAGTGATCCGCGTCGACACCCGTTCGGGCGAGTACTCCGCACGCGTCAAGTAATCCGGCGCAGCCGGATTACCTGTAGAGCCGAGCCATGCTCGGCTTTCCGGGCATAACCCGGAACCCGTTGCTGGCGCCCATGGCGCCGCAGCGGACAGCCGCCGGGCATGGCCCGGCGCTACCGCCTCCCGCCAGGCCCTTCTCCAATAGCCAGTGAGCCCGCATGAGCGATAGCCCGCACCTCCCCGAAGCCTGCGACCTGCTCATCGAAGCCGGTTACGTCGTTCCGATCGAGCCGCATGCGGTGGTGCTGGAAGACCATGCCGTCGCCGTGCGTGGCAGCGAGATCGTGGCCATCCTGCCGCGTGCCGAGGCGCGCGCGCGCTTCCGTGCCGCCCAGGTAGTCAGTCGCCCCGAGGCCGCGCTGATGCCGGGCCTGGTCAACGCCCACACGCACAACCCGATGACCCTGCTGCGCGGCGTCGCCGACGACCTGCCGCTGATGACCTGGCTGCAGCAGCACATCTGGCCGGTGGAAGCGGCGGTGATCGGCCCCGAATTCGTTGCCGACGGCACCACCCTGGCCATCGCCGAGATGCTGCGCGGCGGCACCACCTGCGCCAACGAGAACTACTTCTTCGGCGACGTGCAGGCCGCGGTCTACAAGAAACACGGTTTCCGCGCGCTGGTGGGCGCGGTCATCATCGATTTCCCCACCGCCTGGGCCAGGACCGACGACGAGTACTTCGCCAAGGCCGGTGAACTGCACGACCAGTGGCGCACCGATCCGCTGATCGCCACCGCGTTCGCGCCGCATGCGCCTTACACGGTCAACGATGCCAACTTCGAGCGGGTGCGGATGCTGTCCGACCAGCTCGACATGCAGGTGCACCTGCATACCCACGAGACCGCGCAGGAAATCAACGATTCGATCAGGCTGCACGGCCAGCGCCCGCTGGCGCGGCTGGATCGGCTCGGCCTGGTCAACGACCGCCTGATTGCGGTGCACATGACCCAGCTGACCGATGCGGAAATCCACCTGTGCGCCGAGCGCGGCGTGAGCGTGGTGCATTGCCCGGAATCCAACCTGAAGCTGGCCTCCGGTTTCTGCCCGGCCTGCGCCCTGCAGCGCGCAGGCGTGAACCTGGCGATCGGTACCGATGGCTGCGCCAGCAACAACGACCTGGACATGTTCAGCGAGAACCGCACCGCGGCGATCCTGGCCAAGGCCGTGGCCGACGACGCCACTGCACTGGATGCGGCAACCACGCTGCGCGCGTCCACGCTGGGTGGCGCACGCGCGCTGGGCTTCGGTGACCGCATCGGCTCGATCGAAGTCGGCAAGCAGGCCGACCTGGTCTGCGTCGACCTGTCTGCGCTGGAAACCCAGCCGCTGCACAACGTGCTGTCGCAACTGGTGTACGCCACCGGCCGCCAGCAGGTCAGCGACGTCTGGATCGCCGGCAAGCCGAAGCTGGTGCAGCGCGAGCTGGTCGGCATGGACCTGCCGGGCATCATCGCCAACGCGCGCCAGTGGCGCGAGCGCATCCGTCATATCCGCGCCTGATCCCTGGCGCCGCAAGGACCCCTCATGACTGCCCCCCACGCTTCCTCCAATTTCGATCAGGCCGAGCTGGACAAGTTCGCCGCGCTGGCCAACCGCTGGTGGGACGCTGACGGCCCGCAGAAGCCGCTGCATGCGCTGAACCCGGTGCGGCTGAAGTACGTGGCCGACCGCGTGCCGCTGCGCGGCGCACGTGTGCTCGACATCGGTTGCGGTGGCGGCCTGTTGAGCGAAGCGCTGGCCCAGGCCGGCGCCGACGTCACCGCCATCGACCTGGCCCCGGAGCTGGTGAAGGTCGCGCGCCTGCATGCGCTGGAAAGCGGCGCCAAGGTCGACTACCGCGTGCAGGCCGCCGAGGATCTGGCCGCCGAGCAGCCGGGCAGTTTCGATGTGGTCACCTGCATGGAAATGCTTGAGCACGTGCCCGACCCGGGCGCGATCATCGACGCCTGCAATCGCCTGCTGAAGCCGGGCGGCCACCTGTTCCTGTCGACCATCAACCGCACCGCCGCCGCGTTCGCGGTGGCGATCGTCGGCGCCGAGTACGTGGCGCGCCTGCTGCCCAAGGGCACGCACCACTACCAGGAATTCATCAAGCCGGCCGAGCTGGCGCGCTGGCTGCGCGAGGCTGATGTGCAGCTGGTGGATGTCAGTGGCATGGCTTACGAGCCGTGGCGCAACCATGCCCGCCTGAGCAGCCGCACCGACATCAACTATCTGGCCTACGCGGTCAAGCCGGCATGACCTCTGCACGCTTCCCGCGCGCGGTGCTGTTCGATCTGGATGGCACCTTGCTGGACAGCGCGCCGGACTTCGTCGCTACCTGCAACGCGATGCTGGCCGAACGTGGTCGTGCACCCATCGATCCGGCCGCACTGCGCCCGGTGGTGTCGAAGGGCTCGCGGGCGATGGTCTCGGCTGCCTTCCCGGAACTGGACGTCGCCGCACGTGACGCGCTGATCCCGGAATTCCTGCAGCGCTACGAAGCGCTGATCGGCCAGCACGCAGTGCTGTTCGACGGCGTGGCCGGCATGCTCGCCGCGCTGGATGAGGCCGGTACGGTGTGGGGCATCGTCACCAACAAGCCGGAGTACCTGGCGCGCCTGATCCTGCCGCAACATGGTTGGCAGCAGCGTTGCGCGGTGCTGGTCGGCGGTGACAGCCTGGCCGAGCGCAAGCCTCACCCGCTGCCGCTGCTGCACGCTGCGCAGGCCATTGGCGTTGCTGCCGAAGACTGCGTGTACGTGGGTGACGACGAGCGCGACATCATCGCCGCGCGGGCCGCGGCCATGCCGTCGGTGGCGGCGCTGTGGGGCTACCGCCTGCACAGCGACGATCCGCTGGCCTGGCAGGCCGACGTGCTGGTCGAGAACGCTGAACTTCTGCAACTGGCCAGTCTCTGGCCGACCCGGCCGGCAGCCCCGGCCCAGCCGTAAGGAATGGTGTAGTGAGCAGTACCGCGCTGGACAGTTTCCTCGACAAGTGGCGCAGCCGTTGGCCGGAATGGTCGGTGGCCGCCCCGTTCGTGGCCGAATCGCAACGCGAGCTGGCCGTGGCGTGGTTTGCGCTGCTGCAGGAGTTCGACGACATGCTCAACACCAGCGGCGACCCGTTGCCGGCCGACGCCAAGCTGGCGTGGTGGGGCGAGGAGCTGCGCAGTTGGGCCGGGCATCGTTCGCGCCATCCGCTGGGCCGGCTGCTGGAGCCGGTGCGTGCGCCGTGGGCGCAGTTGGCCGAAGCGCTGCCGGATCTGGTTGAAGCACGCACCGTCGCGCCCGATGCAGCCGGCGCCGAGCGCGCGCTGGCCAACTACGCCGAGGCCGTAGCCGCAGTGGAGGCAACCTTGTTCGCGGACAAGCCGCGCACCGGTGCCGGTCGCGCGGTGCAGCTGCAGACCCTGGCCCAGCGCTTGCAGGATGCCGGCGTGGCCGGTGTGCCGCGCAGCCTGCTGGACGGTGATGCCAGCACCGCTGCGCAGCGCTGGGCGCAGCATCTGTTGAAGGGGTGGGGCACCCGCGTGCCCGGCCCGCGCCCGCGCCGCGTGTGGTCCAGCCTGGCACGTGCCCGTGTGGCCGCGCAGGCCGCAGGCAAGCCAATCGAAGCCACTCCGGTGCGCACCCTGCTGCGCGTGTGGTGGGCGGCGCGCGGCTGATCCCGCGCTCCGCCGGGCATGGCCCGGCGCTACCTCGCGCGGTTGATTGAATGCTGTCTGCAGAGCCGAGCCCATGCTCGGCTCATCTCTGCGCGACAGCAGCCGAGCGTGGGCTCGGCTCTACAACAGTGGCTCACCGCTGCACCGGGCGATGGGCGTTATTTGCGCTCCAGCACCAGCAGCGGGTCGATACGGGTCTCGAACCAGTTCATGCCCCAGTGCAGGTGCGGGCCGGTGGCACGGCCGGTGGCGCCGACGGCAGCGATCACCTGGCCCTGCTCCACACGGTCGCCGACTTTTACGTCGATGCGCGACAGGTGCAGGAAGTTGGAGCTGACCCCGAAACCGTGGTCGAGCAGCAGCGTGCCACCGGTCAGGTACAGGTCGGGGCCGGCGAAGGTGACGATGCCGGCGGCCGGTGCCTTTACCGGCGTGCCGGTCGGCACCGCGATGTCCATGCCGGAATGACCGGCACCGGGCTGGCCGTTGTACACCCTCGCATTGCCGAAGCGGCCGCTGATGCGGCCCTGGACCGGCCAGATGAAGGTCTGGGTGAAGTCGGTACGGTCGTCGTCGCGCGAACGTGCAGCGGTTACCTGCGCCTGTTCGCGCTTGATCCGCTCGGCAATCGCCGCCGGCGGATTCACCGTCTTCGGTGGCACCCCGTTGACCCGCTCGGTGGGCCAGTCGCGCGGCGTCACCGCGATGGTTGCGGTCTCGCTGCCACCATCGGGGCGTTGCACCTGCACGTGCAGCGGACCCTTCTCGTCGCGGCCGATACCGAACACGACGCTGCCATAGCCGCTCACCCGCAGCTGGCGGCCGGCGTACTGCACGCGGCTGCCAGCGGGCACCTTGCCGATCACCAGCGCGCCCTGTGACGCACTGGCCGGGAACACCACGCGGCTGTCGATCAGGCTGCCGATGCCGTCCTGTGCCTGCGCCGACGGTGCGGTGAACAGGGGCGCGGCCAGCAGCAGCGCTCCGAACAGAAGTGCCGAACGCATCAGCGGTCGTAGGTCATGCGCTGGCCGGCCGGTTCGCCCACCAGCTTGCTGCCGTCCCACACCAGCTGGCCGTTGACCCAGGTGGAGGCGATGCGCGAGCGGAAAGTGGTGCCTTCAAACGGCGACCAGCCGCACTTGGACAGCACGTCCTCGCGCTTGACGGTGAACGGCACGTCCTCCACCAGCACCAGGTCGGCAAAGTAGCCTTCGCGCAGGAAGCCGCGTTCTTCCACGTCGAACAGCTGCGCCGGCGCATGTGCGAATTTCTGCACCACCTGCTCGCGGGTCAGCTTGCCTTCGTGCACCCGCTCCAGCGCGGCCACCAGCGCGTACTGCACCAGCGGCAGGCCCGACGGCGCCTGCGCGTAGGGCTTCTGCTTCTCCTCCCAGGTGTGCGGCGCGTGGTCGGTGGCCAGCACGTCCAGCACGTCATCGGCCAGTGCAGCGGTGATTGCCTCGCGGTCGGACACTTCCTTGATCGCCGGGTTGCACTTGATCAGGTTGCCCTTGGTCGCGTAGTCCGGGCGCGCGAAGTGCAGGAAGTGCACGCAGGTTTCGGCGGTGATCTGCTTGCGGCTGCCATCGGCGCGGATCAGCGGGCCCTTCTCGAACAGCGCCAGCTCGTCGGCGGTGGAGATGTGCAGCACATGGAGGCGGGTGCCGTGCTTGCGCGCCAGCGACATCGCCAGGCGGGTCGACTTGATGCAGGCCTCGCGCGAACGGATATCCGGATGCATGTCCGGGGTCAGCGCGTCGCCGTACTTTTCCTGGAAGGCCTTCAGGTTGGCATCGATCATCGGCGTGTCTTCGCAGTGCGTGATGATCGGGGTCGGGCATTCGCGGAAGATCGCATCCAGCGTTTCCGGGTTGTCGACCAGCATGTTGCCGGTCGAAGCACCCATGAACACCTTCACGCCCGGGGCCTTCTTCGGGTCCAGGGCACGGATCGCGTCCAGGTTGTCATTGCTGGCACCGTGGTAGAAGCCGTAGTTGGCCCAGGCGCGGCCGCGCGCGAGCTCGTACTTGGCTTCCAGGATGGTTGAATCCAGCGTCGGCGGGTTGGTGTTGGGCATGTCCATGAAGCTGGTCAGGCCACCGGCCACGGCGGCCGCCGATTCGCTGGCGATGTCGCCCTTGTGGGTCAGGCCCGGTTCGCGGAAGTGCACCTGGTCATCGATCATGCCGGGCAGCAGCCAGCGCCCGGCCGCGTCCACCACCTGCTCGCCGTCGCGCGGCGCCAGCCCGTTGCCGATCTGCGCGATGCGGCCGTTCTCGATGCGCAGGTCGCCGTCGAAGGTGCGGCCTTCGTTGACCATGCGGGCATTGGTGATGAGGGTGGAGGACATGTCAATGTTTTCCTGTGCAACGGCAAGAGGGGGCGTTGGGGGACTCGGGCACGGGGTCGAAGCCGCCGGGATGGAACGGGTGGCAGCGGCCCAGCCTGCGCGCAGCCAGCCAGCTGCCGCGCAGCGGGCCGTGCCGCGAGATCGCGTCCATCGCGTATTCAGAACAGCTCGGCACGAAACGGCAGCGGGGCCCCAGCAAGGGGCTGATGAAGCGCTTGTAGAAGCGCAGCAGGGCGATGAGCAGGCGCGAGATCACCCAGTCATCTTATGCCAGTTGGCATGAAGGCCGCATTTGTGCAGGATGGGCCGTTGGTCGCATGTCGCCGATGGCCTGCGACCGGTACCAGCACCGTCGGGTGCTGGCCAGGTTCCGTACCGCGCAAGGCGGTCCGTGTTCGTCGGACTGCCCATTGGGCGCCTTGGCTCCAGGACTGAATGGGGCAGGGTGCCGAGGTTGCTGCTGCGGGTCGGGTAGGCTATAAAGGCCCGCTTTCCCGGGCCCCGGGGAATCCAAGGAAGAGCGTTTCGTGGCTGCTAAAAAAACTGCAAAGAAGGCCGCAACGGCCGCCAAGAAAACCGCCAAGCCTGTTGTGAAGAAGTTGGCGGCAAAGCCCGTTGCCATGAAGCCGGCCAGCAAGCCGGCGACCAAGGCAGCGTCCTCGCAACCGGCGGCCAGGAAGGCCACCGCAAAGAAAACGCCGGTCAAGGCAACCAAGCCGGTGGCGAAGAAGGCCGCTGCGCCCGCCAAGGCCAAGCCAGCCGCTGCCAGCAAGAAGGCGCCGGTGAAGAAGACCGTCAGCAAGGCTGCGCCGGTGAAGAAAGCTGCCGCCAAGCCGGTGGCCAAGAAGGCCGCCGCCAAGCCGGCGCCGAAGGCGGTAGTGAAGAAGGCTGCAGCCAAGCCGGTCGCCAAGCCCGTAGCAAAGAAGGTCGCTGCGGCCAAGCCGGTCGCCACGCCTGCCGCTGTAAAGAAGGGTGCCAAGAATGTTGCCGCGCCGGCCGTGAAACCGGCCCCGGCCCCAGTAGTGAAGTCCGCACCGAAGCCTGCTGCCAAGCCGGCTCCGGCCAAGCCTGTCCCGGCCAAGACCGTGGCAGTGGCAGCAGCCCAACCGGCTTCCAAGCCGGCCCCGGCCGCCGCTCCTGCCGCTTCGAAGGCCCCGCAATCCAAGAATCCCGTGCCCGTTTCGAAATCGCCTGCCAAAACCGCCGTGAAATCCGATTCCGCCCCGAAGACCGTGTCGCGCCCTGTCGG
The DNA here is from genome assembly GCF_030985515.1 of Stenotrophomonas sp. Sm10. Taxonomy (NCBI): domain Bacteria; kingdom Pseudomonadati; phylum Pseudomonadota; class Gammaproteobacteria; order Lysobacterales; family Lysobacteraceae; genus Stenotrophomonas; species Stenotrophomonas sp. Sm10. The sequence goes on along the minus strand of NZ_JAPTFO010000027.1, from coordinate 23,539 downwards.
CAAGGTTGCCGTGGCCGTCGCCGCCCGCTCGGCTGCACCGGCCCCGCGCAGCAAGTACAAGGTGGTCGAGTACAAGACCGACGAGGCCACCGGCCGCCCGATCCTGCCGGCTGGCTACAAGCCGTCCTCGGAAGAGGAATACATGAGCCCGCTGCAGCAGGAGTACTTCCGTCAGCGTCTGCAGAACTGGCGCGCGGACCTGGTGGAAGAGTCCAAGCAGACCATCGAGAATCTTCGTGAGGAAGTGCGTGACATCGGCGATGAAGCCGAGCGTGCGACCCGCGAGACCGAGAACTCGCTGGAACTGCGTACCCGCGACCGCTACCGCAAGCTGATCGGCAAGATCGACAGCACCCTGAAGCGCCTGGAAGCGGGCGACTACGGTTACTGCGTCGACACCGGTGAAGAAATCGGCCTGGAGCGCCTCGAAGCGCGCCTCACGGCTGAACGCACCATCGACGCCCAGGAGCGTTGGGAGCACCTGCAGAAGCAGCAGGGCGACTGATTCCTGCTCGTTGTGTGGTCATGCGAAGAACCCGGCCTCGGCCGGGTTTTTTGTTGGGGTGGTTGGCTGGGTAGAACGGCGCCTTCCGCGTATCAGAGTTAGCCTGCGGGTGGGTCCGGGCAGGACACGCTGCAAGTACATCCCTGTAAGCTCGGCCGCGGCATCCATGCCGCGGACGGTCCTGCCCGGACCCACCCGCAGGCTCTCGCCGGTTTCCTGCGTGCGCGGCCGATGTAGAGCCGAGCCCACGCTCGGCTCAGGCCGACAAGAGCGGTCATGCGTGCGCTCGCGGCTGTTGAGTCCGCCTTGTAGCGAGCCGAGCACCGCAGGGGAATCAGGGGCGAAGAGGCCGCTCTATCCTGTAGAGCCGACTGCTAGTCGGCTGGCTCTCCGCGCCGTCCCCTGATTCACCGAGGAGCACAGGGCACCGGCGCGCAGCGCCGGCTCGCGGATGGCGGAGCGTTTCTTTGGTTACTTTCTTTTCGCGAAAAGAAAGTGACAAGCCCAATCATCGAGGCAGAGCAACGGCCCCAGCCAAACACCCGGCGCCGCCGAATCCGCTGTTAGCAGCGTCACTGCAGGTCGCGAAGATTCAATTTCCGCAATGTCGGGTTCTTCCACGCGGTGATCCCGGCCACGCTCAGCACCGCAAACCCACCCAGCACCACGGCCGGCACCAGGCCGAGCAGCTTGGCCATCGTGCCGGCATAGAACGCGCCCAGTTCGTTGGACGAACTGATGAAGATGCCGTTGATCGACGACACGCGACCGCGCATTTCTTCCGGCGTGGCCAACTGCAGGATGGTCGATCGGATCACCACCGAGACGCCATCGAAGGCCCCGTAGAACAGCAGGATCAGCGCCGACAGCCAGAAGTGCTGCGACAGGCCGAAGCCGATCACGCACAGGCCGAAACCGGCCACCGCGAACAGCAGCACGCGGCCGGCATTGCGGTGCAGCGGGTGGCGGGCCAGCCACAGGCCCACGCACACCGAACCGAGCGCCGGCATCGCGCGAAGGATGCCCAGGCCTTCCGGGCCGTGGTGCAGGATTTCGTGCAGGAAGGCCGGCAGCATCGCCACCACGCCGCCCAGCAGCACCGAGAACATGTCCAGCGCCATCGCCCCGACCATGATCCGGTTGCCGACCACGAAGCGCGCGCCTTCGGCGATGCTCTTGAAGATCGGCGCGGCGGGACCGGTGTGCACCGGTTCTTCCACCTTCAATGTAGCCAGGCAGGCCATCGCCACCAGCGCAAAGGCCGTAGCCACCGCGTAGGAGAGGCCCTTGCCGCCGAAGCCGACCAGCACGCCGCCCAGCGCCGGGCCGGCGACCATGCCGGCCTGGAACACCACCGCGCCGAGGCCTGCGCCGCGCGCGAACTGATCGCGGGCCAGCACGCGGGCGAAAAGTGCGTTGTAGATAGGTGACAGGAAGGCGCGGACCATGCCGGTCAGGGCGATGGCTGCATAGATGGGCCACACGCCTTCAAACGGCAGCCAGCCCTTGGCCACGCTGGTCAGTACCAGCGCGGTGGCGATCAGCCCGGAACAGGCCGCCATGCCCAACCGACGCCGCGGCAGATGGTCGACCAGGTAGCCGGCGAATGGCGCCACGCAAAAGAACGGCAGCACCTCGGCCAGACCGATCAGGCCCAGCGAGAACGGATTGCGGGTGACTTCGTAGATGTGCCAGCCGACGGTGACTGCCACCACCTGGTAGGACAGCATCGCGAAGATGCGGTAGGCCAGCAGCTTGGCGAAGCCGGGCCGGGACAGCAGGCCCAGCGCGGTGTCCTCGGCTGTGGCAGGCTCGTTCACGACGGATCGCGCTGCAGCTGGGTCTGCGCGGTCTCGCGGATGAAGGCCAGCATCGCAGCCACACCATTGCTGCGGGTCGGAGACAGGTGGCGGGCCAGGCCGATGTCCTGGATATAGCTCGGTTCGGTGGCCAGGATCTCCCGCGCCGAGCGCCCGGAGTACACGCGCAGCGCCAGGAAGATCAGGCCGGAGACGATGGCCGAATCACTGATGGCATGGAAGCGCAGCGACTGCGCATTGCCTTCCGGCACGATCCAGACCATCGACTGGCAGCCGAGCAGGCGATGCTCTTCGGTCTTCCATTCTTCCGGGAAGGCCGGCAGCTTGCGGCCGAGGTCGATCAGGTACTGGTAGCGCTCGGACCAGTCGCCGAAGAAGCCGAATTCCTCGGCGATGGCGGTCTGGGCCTCGGCGGCGGTGGGTTCAAGCGGGAACGGGGAGTCGGTCACAACAGTCTCTACAGTGGGGGCGTGGCCGACGGGCCGGCCACGGGGCAGGGCAGCAGGTCAGCCGCGCTTGCGCGACCAGCGCACGCCCTGCGGGGTGTCTTCCAGCACGATGCCTTCGGCGGCCAACTGGTCGCGGATGGCATCGGAACGGGCGAAGTCGCGCGCCTTCTTGGCCGCAGCGCGCTCGTCGATCAGGCCCTGGATACGGGCATCGTCGCCGTCAGCGCCCGCAGCGGTACCAAACCACTGCGCCGGATCGGCCTGCAGAAGGCCCAGCGCCAGGCCGGCACCGAGCAGCTCGGCCTTCAGGCGCGACTGTTCGGCCGGGTCCGTGGCACGACGCGCCTCGGCCGCGATGCGGGCCACTTCGGCCAGCGCCTGCGGGGTGTTGAGGTCGTCGTCGAGGGTCGCTTCGACCGTGGCCGGAATCACCGCGCTGGCCTCGACCGAGGCCAGTTCGCGCAGGGTGCCGTACAGGCGGTCCAGCGTACGCACCGACTGTTCGATCAGCGCATCGGACCAGTCCAGCGGTTGACGGTAGTGGGCCGACAGCAGGGCCAGGCGCAGTGCCTCCGGCGGATGCTGGCGAACCAGGTCATGCACGCGCTCGATGTTGCCCAGTGACTTGCTCATCTTGGCGCCGCCGAAGTTGAGCATGCCGTTGTGCAGCCAGTAGCGGGCGAAGATCCTGCCGCCATGCGCGCATTCGCTCTGCGCGATCTCGTTTTCATGGTGCGGGAACTGCAGGTCGACGCCGCCGGCATGGATGTCGATGGTCTCGCCCAGGTGGGCGGCGGCCATCGCCGAGCATTCGATGTGCCAGCCCGGGCGGCCACGGCCCCAGGGCGATTCCCAGCCGGGCAGGTCGTCGCTGGATGGCTTCCACAGCACGAAATCGCCCGGATCACGCTTGTAGGGGGCGACATCGACGCGGGCGCCAGCCAGCATCTCTTCCGGATCACGGCGCGAGAGCTTGCCGTAGCCTTCAAAGCTGGCCACCGCAAACAGCACGTGGCCTTCGGCGGCATAGGCATGACCACTGGCGATCAACTGCTCGATCATGGTGATGATCTGCGGCATGTGCGCGGTCACTTCCGGTTCGATGTCAGGCGGCACCACGCCCAGCGCGGCCATGTCTTCACGGTAGGCGGCGGCGAACCTGTCGGTGATGGTGCTGATCGGCACCCCCTGCTCGCGCGCGGCGGTGTTGATCTTGTCGTCCACGTCGGTGATGTTGCGGGCGTAGCGCAGTGCGCCGAAACGCCGCCGCAGCAGGTCGGCCAGCACCCCGAACACCACCGGGCCACGGGCGTTGCCGATGTGCACGTAGTTGTAGACCGTGGGGCCGCACACATACAGGGTCGGACAGGCCGGGTCGAGCGGGGTGAACGGTTCGAGCTGGCGAGTCAGGTTGTTGTGCAGGCGCAGGGTCATGGGGCTGTGGCTGGGGGACAAGTCTGTGATTTTAGAACGTGTCGCTCCCTTTGGGGGCGCTGGTTGCCACCGGTGGACGCCGGAGGGAGCCAGGGTGGGGTGGGCAGGAGCGGCGTGGACGGGTAATGTTCAGCCCCTTGCGCTCGCCACTGCCTACACTATCGCCGTGTCCTTGCTCCCGTCGCCACTGAAATCCACCGCATTGCTGACCCTGGCCTGCCTGTCGGCGCTGCCCGCCGTGGTGCTGGCGCAGGAGGCCGAGCCCCGCAACCGGGTGGTGATCGTGGAGAACGTGAAGTTCGACTACGCCCAGGTACTGAACGTCGAGCCGGTATTCCAGACCCTGCGCGCGACCCGTACCGAGGAGCATTGCGAGCCGGTGTCGACCCGCACCCTGGCCCCGGTCAACGTGACCGGCGAGGAGCCGGTCGAGGACAAGGGCCGGATCAGCCGTTTCTGGGACTCGGTGCGCTCGATATTCAAGCGCAGCGACGAGGAGCCCTCCGAAGAGGCCGGCCCCGAAACGCCGGCCCCGGCGCCTGCCAACAATGGCCCGATGCTGACCCGTGACTGCCGCATCGTGCCGGTGGGGCGTGAATTCCGCCGGCCCATCGCCTACGACGTGGACTACGTCTACAAGGGCACCAAGTATCGGTCGCGGCTGCCGGAAGACCCGGGCAACCGGCTCAAGATCCGGGTGTCGATCACCCCCTGGGTCGGTCCTGAGCAGGGCGCCGCCGGCAATCCCTGATTCTGCGACCCCGGCCCCTTGCGCCGGTCACGGCCGCATGCAAAGATATTCGGCCATGAAGCTCACCGACTTCCAGCACGACAGCAGCGCAGCCCGACAGGCGTCGGGCATGACCTCGCGTGCGCGTCGACCGGAACCCCACATTCTCGCTGGGTAACCGGAGCTTTTTGCTGTTCGTCCGAAAAAAAACCCAGCCCGCCGGCTGGGTTTTTTCGTTTCCGCGTTCTGAAAGCTGCAACTGCAACCTTTTCGTTTCACCTTTGCTTCCTGTTTTCCCTTCCACCGCGTCGAACCCGGCGCCGCCACGCAAGGAAAGAAGATGTCCCCCAAGCACTTCCTGAACACCCAGGACTGGAGCCGCAGCGATCTCGACGCATTGCTGACCCAGGCCGCGCTGTTCAAGCGCAACAAGCTCGGCGACCAGCTCAAGGGCAAGTCGATCGCGCTGGTGTTCTTCAACCCGTCCATGCGCACCCGCACCAGCTTCGAACTGGGCGCGTTCCAGCTCGGCGCCCATGCGGTGGTGCTGCAGCCGGGCAAGGATGCGTGGCCGATCGAGTTCAACCTCGGCACGGTGATGGACGGCGATACCGAGGAACACATCGCGGAAGTGGCCAAGGTGCTGGGCCGTTACTGCGACATCATCGCCGTGCGTGCGTTCCCGAAGTTCCAGGACTGGGCGTACGACCGCCAGGACATCGTCCTCAACAGCTTCGCCAGGTATTCGCCGGTGCCGGTCATCAACATGGAGACCATCACCCACCCGTGCCAGGAGCTGGCCCACATCATGGCGCTGCAGGAGCACTTCGGCACCCAGGACCTGCGTGGCAAGAAATACGTGCTGACCTGGACCTACCACCCCAAGCCGCTCAACACCGCCGTGGCCAACTCGGCGCTGACCATCGCCACCCGCATGGGCATGGACGTGACACTGCTTTGCCCGACCGCCGACTACATCCTCGACGAGCGCTACATGGGCTGGGCCGAGCAGAACGTGGCCGAGAGCGGTGGTTCGCTGAAGATCAGCCATGATCTCGACAGCGCCTACGCCGGCGCCGACGTGGTTTACGCCAAGAGCTGGGGAGCGCTGCCGTTCTTCGGCAACTGGGAACCGGAAAAGCCGATCCGCGACCAGTTCAAGCACTTCATCGTCGACGAACGCAAGATGGCGCTGACCAACAACGGTGTGTTCAGCCACTGCCTGCCGCTGCGTCGCAACGTGAAGGCCACCGATGCGGTGATGGATTCGCCGCAGTGCATCGCCATCAACGAAGCCGAGAACCGCCTGCACGTGCAGAAGGCGATCATGACCGCGGTTGCCGGGCGCTGATTTTTTCCGATTCAATCATTTCCGCCGGGCACGGCCCGGCGCTACCAGGACATACCCTCCCCATGAGCAATAAAGACGTCGTTCTCGCCTTTTCCGGCGGCCTGGATACCAGCTTCTGCGTGCCCTACCTGCAGGAGCGTGGCTACAACGTGCACACCGTGTTCGCCGACACCGGCGGCGTGGATGATGAAGAGCGCGATTTCATCGAGAAGCGTGCCGCCGAGCTGGGCGTGACCAGCCATGTCACTGTGAACGGTGGCCCGGCGATCTGGGAAGGCTTCGTGAAGCCGTTCGTGTGGGCCGGCGAAGGCTACCAGGGCCAGTACCCGCTGCTGGTGTCGGACCGCTACCTGATCGTGGATGCCGCGCTGAAGCGTGCCGCCGAACTGGGCACCAACATCATCGCCCACGGCTGCACCGGCATGGGCAATGACCAGGTCCGCTTCGACCTGGCCGTGAAGGCGCTGGGTGACTACCAGATCATCGCGCCGATCCGCGAGATCCAGAAGGAACACACCCAGACCCGTGCCTACGAGCAGAAATACCTGGAAGAGCGCGGCTTCGGCGTGCGCGCCAAGCAGCAGGCCTACACCATCAACGAGAACCTGCTGGGCGTGACCATGTCCGGTGGCGAGATCGACCGTTGGGAAACCCCGGGCGAAGGTGCGCGTGGCTGGTGCTCGCCGCGCAGCGAATGGCCGGAACAAGCGCTGACCGTCACCCTGAAGTTCATTGAAGGCGAAGCGGTTGAACTGAACGGCAAGGCGCTGCCGGGCGACCAGATCCTGGCCCAGCTCAACAAGCTGTTCGCCCCGTATGGCGTGGGTCGCGGTGTCTACACCGGCGACACCGTGATCGGCCTGAAGGGCCGCATCGTGTTCGAGGCCCCGGGCCTGGTCTCGCTGCTGGCCGCACACCGCGCGCTGGAAGATGCGGTGCTGACCAAGCAGCAGAACCGCTTCAAGCCGGACGTGGCACGCAAGTGGGTGGAGCTGGTGTACGAAGGCTTCTACCACGACCCGCTGAAGACCGACATCGAAGCCTTCCTGAAGTCCTCGCAGGCCAAGGTCAACGGTGAAGTGGTGCTGGAAACCCGTGGTGGCCGCGTCGATGCGGTGGCCGTGAAGTCGCCGCACCTGCTCAACACCAAGGGTGCCACCTACGCGCAGTCGGCCGACTGGGGCGTGGAGGAGGCTGAAGGCTTCATCAAGCTGTTCGGTATGAGCTCGACGCTTTACGCGCAAGTCAATCGCTGAGCGATTGAATTGCGCGCGCGTCTCCCGCGCATTCCACCTTAACCCTGCGCCGTTGGCGCGCCCCCTTCAACAAGAAGGGGGGCTCTCCACCAGACGCATCACGGTAGCGCCGGGCCATGCCCGGCGGAATTCCACAGGATCTTTGTTTCATGCTTGAACAGACGCTCGATCACCTGCAGGTCCTGGTGTCCTTCGATACCCGCAACCCGCCGCGCGCGATCACCACCGGTGGCATCTTCGATTACCTGCGCGCGAACCTGCCCGGCTTCAACGTCGAGGTGATCGACCACGGCGCCGGTGCGGTCAGCCTGTACGCCGTGCGCGGGACGCCGAAGTACCTGTTCAACGTACATCTTGATACCGTGCCCGATTCGCCGCACTGGAGCGCCGACCCGCACGTGATGCGCCGCCTGGACGACCGCGTGGTCGGTCTGGGCGTGTGTGACATCAAGGGCGCGGCCGCCGCACTGGTGGCCGCAGCCAATGCCAGCGACGGTGACGCGGCCTTCCTGTTCTCCAGCGATGAAGAAGCCAACGATCCGCGCTGCATCGCCGCGTTCCTGGCCCGTGGCCTGCCGTATGAAGCGGTGCTGGTGGCCGAGCCGACCATGAGCGAAGCGGTGCTGGCGCATCGCGGCATCAGCTCGGTGCTGATGCAGTTCGCCGGTCGTGCAGGGCACGCCTCGGGCAAGCAGGATGCGGCTGCCAGCGCGCTGCACCAGGCGATGCGCTGGGGCAACCGCGCGCTGGACCATGTGGAATCGCTGGCTTCGGCGCGCTTCGGTGGGCTGACGGGCCTGCGCTTCAACATCGGCCGCGTCGAAGGCGGGATCAAGGCCAACATGATCGCGCCCGCTGCCGAAGTGCGCTTCGGTTTCCGGCCGCTGCCGTCGATGAACATCGACGCGTTGCTGGCCACCTTCGCCGGGTTCGCCGAGCCGGAAGCGGCGGTATTCACCGAGACCTTCCGTGGCCCCAGCCTGCCGGCCGGCGACATCGCCGAAGCCGAGAACCGCCGCCTGCTGGCACGTGACGTGGCCGACGCGCTTGAGCTGCCGATCGGCAACGCCGTGGACTTCTGGACCGAGGCCTCGCTGTTCTCCGCCGCCGGTTACACCACCCTGGTGTTTGGCCCGGGCGATATTGCCCAGGCCCACACCGCCGATGAGTTCGTGACGCTGGACCAGCTGCAGCGCTACACCGACGCCGTGCACCGCATCATCGCCGCCGGCGCCTGATTCTTCCCTTTCCGACGAAACCGAAATGTCTCCTGCCCTCCAGCCCCACCGCCAGACCCGCCAGACCATCGTGCGCCTGCTTTCCAGCATGGCCAGCGCGAAGGAGATCAGCCAGTACCTCAAGCGCTTTTCGCAGCTGGATGCCAAGCGCTTCGCCGTGGTCAAGGTCGGCGGCGCGGTGCTGCGCGACGATCTCGACGCGCTGACCTCTTCGCTGTCGTTCCTGCAGGAAGTCGGGCTGACCCCGATCGTGCTGCACGGCGCCGGCCCGCAGCTGGATGCCGAGCTGTCGGCGGCCGGCATCGACAAGCAGACCGTGAACGGCCTGCGCGTGACTTCGCCGGAAGCACTGGCGATCGTGCGCCGGGTTTTCCAGCAGTCCAACCTGCGCCTGGTCGAGGCGCTGCAGCAGAACGGCGCGCGCGCCACCTCCATCACCGGTGGCGTGTTCGAGGCCGAGTACCTGGACGTGGATACCTACGGCCTGGTCGGCGAGGTGAAGAAGGTCAACCTGGCGCCGATCGAGGCCAGCCTGCGTGCGGGCTCGATCCCGGTCATCACCAGCCTGGGTGAAACCGCCGGTGGCCAGATCCTCAACGTCAACGCCGACTTCGCCGCCAACGAGCTGGTGCAGGAACTGCAGCCGTACAAGATCATCTTCCTGACCGGCACCGGCGGCCTGCTGGACGAGGCGGGCAACGTGATCGATTCGATCAACCTGTCCACCGAGTACGACCACCTGATCGCGCAGCCGTGGATCCACGGCGGCATGAAGGTGAAGATCGAACAGATCAAGGATCTGCTCGATCGCCTGCCGCTGGAATCGTCGGTGTCGATCACCCGCCCGGCCGACCTGGCCAAGGAACTGTTCACCCACAAGGGCTCGGGCACGCTGGTGCGCAAGGGCGAAAAAGTGCTGCGCGCCACCGCTTGGGACGAACTGGACCTGCCGCGCCTGAAGGGCCTGATCGAATCCAGCTTCGGCCGCACCCTGGTGCCGGACTATTTCCAGAAGACCAGGCTGCTGCGCGCCTACGTCAGCGAGAACTACCGCACCGCGGTCATCCTCACCGACGAGGCCGAAGGCGTGTACCTGGACAAGTTCGCCGTGCTCGACGACGCACAGGGCGAAGGCCTCGGCCGTGCGGTCTGGAACGTGATGCTGGAAGAAACGCCGCAGCTGTTCTGGCGCTCGCGCCATGGCAACCCGATCAATCACTTCTACTACGCCGAGTCCGATGGCTGCTACAAGCAGGATCAGTGGAAGGTATTCTGGTTCGGTGCCGATGGCATCGACCGGATCAAGACCTATGTCGATCATTGCGCGCAGCGCACCCCGAGCCTGCAGGGCTGAGCAATGAGCAACCTCGATGCCTGGAACACGGTTCCTACCCTGCGCGGCCAGCACGTAACCCTGCAGCCGCTGCAGATGGAGCACGTGCCCGGCCTGCGCGATGCGCTTGAAGGCAGCGGCCTGGACCAGCTCTGGTACACCCAGGTGCCATCGCCGGAACAGGCCGAGGCCTATGTGCGGGCCGCGTTGCAGGCGCAGAGCGAAGGCAAGGTGCTGCCGTTCGTGATCCGTGATGCGGCGGGTGACATCATCGGCAGCACGCGCTTCTACGACATGGATGCCAGCGTGCCCAGGCTCAGCCTCGGCTACACCTGGTACACGCCGCGCGTGCAGCGCACCGGCGCCAACACCGAAGCCAAGCTGTTGCTGCTGCAGCACGCCTTCGAGGCCATGGGCTGCATCAGCGTGGTACTGGAAACCAGCTGGTTCAACGTCACCTCGCGCACCGCCATCGCTCGCTTGGGCGCCAAGCAGGATGGCGTGCTGCGCAACCACAAGCGGCATGCCGATGGCACGCCGCGCGATACCGTCATCTTCTCCATCATCGATGCGGAATGGCAGGGCGTGAAGCGCCACCTGCAGTACCGCCTGGACAGTCACGCATGAACGATTCGACCTTTACCCTGGGCATCGTCGGTGCCCGCGGCCATACCGGCGCCGAGCTGATCAAGCTGGTGGCCGCCCATCCGCGGCTGGAACTGGCTTTCGTCTCCTCGCGCGAGCGCGCCGGGCAGCGCCTGTCCGACCACCACCCGGAATTCCAGGGCGAGCTGCAGTACGAAAACCTGGACGCCGACGCAGTGGCGGCCAAGGGCGTGGATGCGGTGATCCTGGCCCTGCCCAACGGCTTGGCCGCGCCGTTCGTGGCCGCGCTGGAGGCGGCGAAGGCGGACACCGTCATCGTCGACCTCTCGGCCGACTACCGCTTCGACAACAGCTGGTATTACGGCCTGCCGGAGCTGACCCGCGGCCGCTACAACGGCCAGAAGCACATCAGCAACCCGGGCTGCTATGCCACGGCGATGCAGCTGGCGGTGCATCCGCTGCTGGACCTGCTGGCCGGTCCGCCGCAGTGCTTCGGTGTCTCCGGCTACTCCGGCGCCGGTACCACGCCGTCGGACAAGAACAACGTCGAACTGCTGGCCGACAACCTGATGCCCTACGCGCTGACCAACCACGTGCATGAGCGGGAGGTGTCGGTGCAGCTGGGTGTGGCTGTTGAATTCATGCCACATGTCGCGCCGCATTTCCGGGGCATCACGCTTACCGCCAACCTGTGGCTGAACCGCGTGCAGACCCGCGAACAGATCGTCGAGCGCTTCCAGCAGGCCTATGCCGGCGAACCCCTGATCGACGTGGTGGATGAAGCGCCGTGGGTCAGCCGTATCGCCGGCCGACACGGTGCCCAGGTCGGTGGCTTCACGCTCGCGCCGGGCGGCAAGCGGGTCGTCGTGGTGGCGACCCTGGACAACCTGCTGAAGGGCGCGGCCACCCAGGCCATGCAGAACCTCAACCTCGCGCTTGGCATCGACGAACTGACGTCGATCCCGCACTGAACACGCATTCCGGAGCCCCCATGGCAGACCTTCTTTGGCAGAAGCCCGGCGTCGCCGTCGACGCCCAGATCCAGACCTTCCTCGCCGGCGACGACGTGATCCTCGACCGCGAGTTCTTCCTGCATGACATCGCTGCCAGCGCCGCGCATGCGCAGGGCCTGCAGCACATCGGCATCCTCAGCGCCGATGAACTGGCAGAACTGCTGCGCGAACTGGAGATCCTGGCGCAGGACTTCCGCGAAGGCCGCTTCGTGCTCGATACCCAGTACGAGGATGGTCACTCGGCGATCGAAGCGCGCCTGACCGAACGCCTCGGCGATGCCGGCCGCAAGATCCACACCGGCCGCAGCCGCAACGACCAGATCCTGGTCGCCACCCGCCTCTGGCTGAAGGAGAAGCTGCAGCGCGTGGCACAGCTCAGCGCCGAAGCGGCCAAGGTTGCGCTGGACCGCGCACAGGCCGAGAAGGACCTGCCGATTCCCGGCTACACCCACATCCAGCGCGCCGTAGTGTCCTCGGCCGGCATGTGGTGGGCGGGCTGGGCCGAGGCCTTCATCGACAACGCCATCCGCGCCCGCGATACCCATGCGCTGGTCGACGCCAATCCGTTGGGTACCGCTGCCGGCTACGGCGTGAACCTGCCGCTGGACCGCGAGCACACCACGGCGGCGCTCGGCTTCGCGCGCATGCAGATCTCGCCGATCTATGCGCAGCTGTCGCGTGGCAAGTTCGAGCTGGCTGCACTGGAAGCGCTCGGTGGCGCCACGCTGGACCTGCGCCGCATTGCCTGGGACCTGTCACTGTTCACCAGCGCCGAGTTCGGCTTCGTCGCGCTGCCGGCGCAGTACACCACCGGCAGTTCGATCATGCCCAACAAGCGCAATCCGGATGTGATCGAGCTGATGCGTGCCACCCACGCCAGCGTCGCCGCTGCGCGCACCGAGATCGAGCAGCTGCTGTCGCTGCCGTCCGGCTACCATCGCGACCTGCAGTCGTCCAAGGGGGCCATCTTCCACGGCTTCGGCCGTGGCCTGGCCGCGCTGGAACTGCTGCCGGCGCTGCTGGCCAATCTGGAATGGCGTGACGACAAGCTGCGCGCGGCGATTGATTCGGGCATGTATGCCACCGACGTTGCGGTGGAAGCGGCGGTGGCTGGCGTGCCGTTCCGCGAGGCCTACAAGGCCGCAGCTGCCGGTGCCGACAGTGCAGGGCAGGGGCGTACCCCGGAAGGCAGCCTCGCCGCGCGCGTGTCGCCGGGTTCGGCCGCCGACCTGCGCCTGGACGAACTGCGCGCCCGCTGGCAGGCGCTGTCCTGATGGCGGGCACTGTCTACCTGGTGATGGCGATGCGCCGGCTGGACTTCAACGATGCAGCGGTGCAGCCGCACCGCGATTTCCTCGATGCGTTGCAGGCGCAGGGCAAGCTGCAGCTGACTGGTGGTTTCGCCGACGGCAGTGGTGGCGCCTATGTGCTGTGCAACGTGGACAGCCTGGCGCAGGCGCAGGCCATCGTCGCCACCGATCCGCTGGTGACGATGCATGCCTCCGACCTGACCGTGCACGAATGGAACACCCGCTGAGGCCCTGACTGATGACTCTGCATGCTAGCCACGTCGCTTCGCCGTTCCCGGAACAGGCGCTGCCGCCGTGGCGGCGTGCGGTGCTGAAAGTGGGCAGCAGCCTGCTCGCCGCCGATGGCGGCGGCCTGTCGCCCCGCCACGCGCTGGGCCTGGCACAGTTCGTTTCTGCCAATGTACTGGCCGGACGTGAGGTGGTGATCGTGTCGTCCGGTGCGGTTGCGGCGGGGCGGGCGATCCTGCCGCGGGCCGATGAGCCCGGCGCGGCGATGGCGGCACGGCAGGCGCTGGCCGCGCTTGGCCAGGCCCAGCTGATCGGGCTCTGGCAGCGCTTCTTCGAGCGCCCGGTGGCGCAGGTGCTGCTGACCCATGACGACCTGCGCAACCGCCGCCGCTACCTCAACGCACGCGCCACGCTCAACGAACTGCTGCGGCTGGGCGCGTTGCCGGTGGTCAACGAGAACGACACCGTGTCGGTGGACGAACTCAAGCTCGGCGACAACGACAACCTGGCCGCCACCGTGGCCGCGCTGGTTGATGCCGATGCGCTGTTCATTGCCACCGACATCGACGGACTGTACAGCGCCGACCCGCGCACCGTGGCCGATGCGCGGCCGTTGCACGACGTGCCGGAACTGAGTGACGAGGTGCTGGCGATGGCCGGCGGCGCCGGCTCGCGCGCCGGTACCGGCGGCATGCGGACCAAGCTGGAAGCGGCAGCGAAGGCGGGGCGTCTCGGCATCGAAACCTATCTGTTCAATGGCCGCAGCGGTGACGTGGTACGCGCGCTGGCCCAGGACCGCCTGTTCGGTACCCGTATCCACGCCGCGCGCAGCCGTGAGGCGGCCCGCAAGCACTGGCTGCGGCACGCGCCGCTGGTCGAGGGTGCTATCGTGATCGATGCCGGCGCGGCGCAGGCGATGCGCGAGAAGGGCGCCTCGCTGCTGCCCGGCGGCATCACCGGCGCGGAGGGCATGTTCCGCCGTGGCGACATGGTGCAGGTGTGCTGGAACGCGCCACAGGGCCGCGTCTGCGTGGCGCGCGGAGTCAGCCAGTACGCGGCCGATGATGTGCGCCGGATCGCCGGCCGCCATTCGCGCGACATCGAGGCCGTGCTGGGCTACAACTACGGCGGTAGCGTCGTCCATCGCGACGACCTGGTGCTGCCATGACCGGATTGAAGGACTCGCCGATGAGCGAAATCGAAGCGCAGGCGCGTGCCTGCCGTGACGCGGCCCAGACCGTTGCCGGCCTCGACAGTGCGACGCGCCGCACGCTGCTGCTGGCGATGGCCCAGGCACTGGAAGTGAATGCCGGGCTGATCCTGGCCGGTAATGCGCGCGACCTTGCCGCTGCGCGCGAGAAAGGCATTGGCAGTGCCATGCTCGACCGCCTGGCGCTGGACCCGGCACGCCTGTTCGCGATGGCCGAAGCCGTGCGAGAGGTCGCCGCGCTGCCCGATCCCGTCGGCCAGATCACCCGCGACGATGTGCGTCCAAACGGCATCCGCGTGCAGAAGGTGCGCGTGCCGCTGGGCGTGATCGCGATGATCTACGAGGCGCGCCCGAACGTGACCGCCGAAGCGGCCGCGCTGTGCCTGAAGGCCGGCAATGGTGTGATCCTGCGCGGTGGTTCCGAAGCGATCCACTCCAACACCGCCATCGCCCAGGCGCTGGCCGGCGCCCTGCAGGCCAATGGCGTACCGGCGGCGGCAGTGACCGTGCTGACCGACCTGCGCCGCGAAGCAATGCTGGAACTGCTGCAGCTGCATGAACTGATCGATCTGGCGATTCCGCGCGGCGGCGAAGGCCTGATCCGCTTCGTTGCCGAGCATGCGCGGGTGCCGGTGATCAAGCACTACAAGGGTGTCTGCCACCTGTTCGTGGATGCCAGCGCCGACCTCGGCAAAGCCATCGACCTTCTGGTGGACGGCAAATGCAGCCGTCCGTCGGCCTGCAACTCGCTGGAAACCCTGCTGGTGCATCGTGATGTGGCCGAAGCCTTCCTGCCGCGCGTGGCGCAGGCGCTCGGTGAGCGTGGCGTGGAGCTGCGCGCCGACACGAACGCGCAGCCGCTGCTGCCAGGCAGCACCGCCGCCAGCGAAGACGACTACGCTGCCGAGTTCCTCGACCTGGTGCTGGCCGTGCGCGTGGTTGATGACCTCGAGGCGGCCATCGCGCACATCCGTGCCTATACCTCCGACCATACCGAAGTGATCGCCACCGAAGACGCCGGCCATGCCGAGCGCTTCGTCACTGCGCTGCGCTCGGCGGTAGTGATGGTCAATGCCTCGTCGCGCTTCTCCGACGGTGGCCAGCTGGGCCTGGGCAGCGAGATCGGCATTTCCACCACGCGCCTGCATGCGTACGGCCCAATGGGCCTGGAAGCACTCACCGTCGAACGATTTGTCGTGCGCGGCGAAGGGCAGACGCGCAAGTAGATCCACGCGATGCGCGGATGCACTTCGCGGTAGCCCCCGGTGCCGACCAAGGTCGGCGCCCACCAAGCCCAAGCGCCGACCAGGATCGGCAGCTACCAAAGCAAGCGCCGACCCGGGGCGGCGACAACCGGGGTGTCACACCACCTCGCGGCGGATGCCGATCGGCCGCGCGTGATCGTCCATGTGCAGCGTGGCGGCCTTGCAGCCCAGCAGGCGCTCGGCAAGGCCGGTGCTGGCACCCAGATCGGCCGCGACTTCATTGAGGCTGGCCAGTGGTCGCGGCAGGCGTCGCTCGCGGCCACGGAAGCGCGCGCGGTTGTACTCGGCCCAGCCGATCAGCAGCACGCTGGCACACAGCAGCATCAGCGGCAGTGCCACCAGCACATAGGGGTCGAAGTGGCTTTGCCGTTCGTACAGCTGCTGCCAGGCCAGCTGGCCGCCGATCAGCCACGAGAACAGGGTCACCAACGGTGCCCACAGGTAGAAGTAGAACCCCCAGAACGCGAGGGTGACGAAGCCCCAGGCGGTGCGCTGGAAGCGGGGTTGGCGATGCGGCTTGCGGATCATCCGCGAGTCGAAGCGGTTGGACGGGCGTTGTGCGTTCATCGGATCCCCCGATCGGGACTGGTCCAGGTGGCGCGCTTGCTGCGACGGCGCAGCAGGGTCTTCGGCAACGCCACCAGGGTGGTGGAAAGACTGATCAGCCAGTACGCCATCGGGTACCAGATGACCCAGAAGTAGTTGCGTCCAATCTGTGTTTCGTAACGACGGTCGATGATCAGGCTGCTGGCGAACTGCATCAGGCAGACCAGGGCCAGGATCACGCCATGCCATTGCGGCAGCAGGCTGGCGATGTACAGCTGCGGCGGCATGTCGATGAGCTTGCCCAGCACCCACAGCACCACGATGATCAACATGGTGTAGGCCCAGATAACGCTCAGCACGTACTCCAGCAGCACGCCCCACATGCGCCGCTCCTTCCAGTGCAGCAGTGAACGCGCATGCCGCAGCATCACTTCCACGCCACCCTGCGCCCAGCGCAGCCGTTGCCGCCACAGGCCCTTCAGCGTTTCCGGCATCAGGATGAAGCACAGCGCGTTGGGTTCGTAGCGGATGTCCCAATGCGCCCGCTGCAGGCGCCAGCTGATGTCGATGTCCTCGGTCACCATGTCGTCCGACCACCAGCCGACCTGGTGCAGGGCGGTGCGGCGAAAGCCTGCGATCACGCCGGAGATGGTGAAGATGCGCCCGTACACGCGCTGCGCGCGCTTGATCATGCCGATGATCGACGAGAACTCGGCCACCTGCAGGCGTCCGAGCAGGGTGGAGCGGTTGCGGATGCGCGGATTGCCGGTCACCGCGCCGACCCGGTTGCCGCTCACCAGGTGCCAGATCATCCAGTGCAGCGCGTGCTCCTCCAGCATCGCGTCGCCATCGATGCACACCAGGTACTCCGAGCGGGCCGCCAGCGCACCCATGCGCAGCGCGTTGGCCTTGCCGAGGTTGCGGTCAAGGTGCAGCACGCGCAGCCGCGGATGCTTCGCCGCCAGCACGTCGAGCCGGGCGCCGGTGTCATCACTGCTGCCATCGTCGATGGCGATCACCTCGTAGTCGGCCGGATAGCGCTGTGCCAGCGCCGCGCCGAGCGTGTCGTCGAGGTTCGCGGACTCGTTGTGGCAGGGAATCAACAGGCTCGCGAACGGTGGATCGACCATCAGCGGCGGGTCGTTGCGTGGGCGCGAATGGCGTTCGCGCCGGAAGTAGTAATACAGGCCGCCCGACATCCAGAAGAACGCCA
Source organism: Stenotrophomonas sp. Sm10 (assembly GCF_030985515.1). Lineage (NCBI taxonomy): Bacteria > Pseudomonadati > Pseudomonadota > Gammaproteobacteria > Lysobacterales > Lysobacteraceae > Stenotrophomonas > Stenotrophomonas sp. Sm10. The sequence goes on along the minus strand of NZ_JAPTFO010000027.1, from coordinate 6,032 downwards.
TCACCATCGGGTAGTAGAAGGCGAACTGGAACAGGACCTGCAGCAGCGGATGCATGTCCATGTCACTTCTCCGGGTACGGGAAGTTGCCGGCGGACATCGCCGCGCGGGCATCATGGGTGGAAGGCTGGCCGGCGATGAAGTCATCCGGGTACCAGGCGAAGTGGTGCACGCCCTGCGCCTGCAGCTGGCGGATCTGCGCGCGCAGCCGCTCGGCGGGAATCGGTTGCCCGCTGCGCCAATCGACGGTCTGCAGTTCGAACAGGGTGTGCTGCAACTGGGGATCGTGCGCGCGCACCGCGGCCAGCAGCTGGTCGAGCCAGCGTTCCGGATGCCTGCTGCCTTCCATCCACGGCATCGCCATCAGTGCGGTCTGGTCGTAGGCCTTGTTGAACAGGTCCAGGCGCTGCGCGAACCAGGCCTCGTTCTGCGGACGCAGCACCGGCTCCGCGTACAGGTTGCGCACCGTGGCCAGCTTCGGCCGCCAACGCTGCGCACTGTCGCGCAGGGCCAGGGTGAAGTCGATCAGCGCCTGTGTGCGTGCGCTGCCGTCCGTACCGGCCGACAAGGTGGGCAGCTCGGTGTCGCGCAGGTAGCCATCATCATGGAAGAGCAGGCCTTCGAAATACGAATTGACGGCCAGATCCTCGTAGATGTCGAGCATGATCTGGCGTGCCTTCGGATTGGTGAAGTCCAGCCGGTACATGCCGTCGGCATCACCGTTGTGGATCGCCAGTGCCTTGCGCTGCACGGGGTCGGGCAGCTCGAAGCCGAGCACCGGCAGCCATGCGTAAACCTTCACCCCCGCGCGCGACTTCAGCTGCCAGGCGACCCGGCTGAACAGGTCCGCGCGCATCGGCATGTGCCGATTGGGGAAGTACAGTGCATCGGCGGTGTTGTTGCCGTCCGGATCGGCGAACGCCTGCAGGTAGACGTGGGTGGGCGAGATGCGCTTGACCCGCTCGATCAGCGCATCGAGGTTGCGCCCCTGCTGCGCCGGGTCCGGGTCGTACACATCATCCAGGTCGACCTGCAACGCGCGGATGCCGTCGAGCGCAACATCGCGCCGCAGCTCGTAGGCGAGGCCCTCCACGGTCGGGTTGTCGCTGACCAGGAAGCGCGCCAGCCCATGCAGGTCGCTGGCCACTGGCGTGCTGCGGCCTTCCAGATCGAAGGACACCGGCATGCCCAGCTGTTCGGCGATGTCGTTGCTCAACTGGTTGTAGGCCGCGTACGGCCAGACAATGGCGCGCGGGCGCACGCCCAGATGCTGCTGGATGCGCTGCACGCTGCGGCCGAGATCGGCGCGCAGGCGCTGCTCGTACTGCGCCTCGCTCTCGTAGCTGCGCGTGGCCGGCCGGTAGATGCGGGTGACCACCGCTGGCGTCGAATTGCCCTGCGGATTGGCAAGCACTCCGTGGTGCAGGTCGTCGGTATGGCTGGCCACTTCGATCAGGCCGCTGTCGTGCATCTGCTTCAGCTGCGCCCAGGTAACGAAGTCATCGTGGCCGAACGGCCGGTAGCCATAGTCGATCGTGCGCCCGGGTGCCATGTCCACGTAATCGGTGATCACTGCCACCAGCGCCGGGTAGCGGTACGCCTGCAGCAGCGGGAACGCCTTGTCGTAGACGCTGCGCAGGCCATCATCGAAGGTCAGCAGTACGGGTTTCGGTGGCAGCGTGGCGCGTCCCTGGGAGGCGTCGATCACCTGCGACAGCGAGACCGGGTGATAACCATGCGCGCCGAGCCAGTCCAGGTGTGCGGCGAAGTTCTGCGTGCTCACCGCATAGGTATCGGCATCGCCCTTGGCCGCGACCCGGTCGCGGATGTCGTGGTAGCTGAGGATCAGCAGGCCGTTGTCAGTGGCATCGAGATGCAGGGCCTGCTGCGCGAACGCCGGCGGCGTGGCGGCCAGCAGCAGGAGCACGATCAGTCGCAGGATGCGGGCCATGTCACTCTCCCCAGCGCAGTGCGGCTTCGAAGCCGATATGACGCTCGCGGTGGCCGTCGTAGACCGGCCGCGACCAGCGCACGCCGTACTCGAACACGCGGCCCTGGCCCAGCTGCCATTCGTGCATGTAGGACACCGAAGGGACCAGAGCGCTGCCGAAGCCGTCCTGCCAGTAGTCACCCAGCGAGACCGTCAGGCGGTGCCGGAAGTGGCGCTCGTAGTGCCGCCACAGCTGCTGGTCGATGCGCAGCCCGATCTCGACCATGCGGTCGCGCTTCGGGTTGAAGTAGGGCGCGTCGTCGCGGCTGCCCCGGCTGGTGTAGGCACTGGCCAGGCCGTCGATCAACCAGCGCGGGCGGGTCAGCAGGCGCTGTTCGATGCTGGTGCTGAACAGCTCGCGGTGGTTGCCGTCGTCGTAGCGGAAGCGGCTGGCGCCGAATATCCAGTGGGTCAGCTCGCTGCGCCGGTAGTCGACCTGCGCGCTCACGCTGTCAGCGGTGATGCCCGCCACGCGCGCCTGCATCGAGGCTTCCGGGTCATTGCGTGCGGCCACCAGCCCGGCATGCCAGTAATCGTTGAACTGCCAACCCACGCCGATGCGCAGGCCGGTATCGCCAATGTGGTCGTTGGCGCGCAGTACCGCCGCTTCCGCATCCAGCTGGCCGAAGCGGTAGCGTACGCCCGCGCCCAGCCACAGCGGGTCGATGCGCTGGTCCTGGAAGTCGACCGAGCGCCTGTCGGCCAAGGCGAACAACCGCCAGCGGTCGTCGAGTACCGGTGTCTGCACTTCGACCCCGTAGTGACGGTCGTTGTTGCCCAGCGGCGAGGTGCCGCCACCGCCGGAGCTGCGACCAGTGTCGGTCCATGCCTTCAGCTGCCAACCGCGATGCGCCCGCCAGGCCTGGTCCATGCGTTCGACGGCGGGTTGGGTCGGGTAGCGTGCGACAAGATCGTCGTGCAGTGGCCTTGCCAGGTCATCGCGCTGCAGGGCGACGTAGGCCTCCTCCATGCCCAGCCGCGGCTCGATGTCGCGAGGGTCCAGCGCATGTGCCATCTGCTGGCGCTGCAGTGCCATGCGTGGCCATCCGCGCATCATGTACACGCTGCCCAGCGCGCTCTGCAGTCCACCGTTGCCCGGTGCGATCTCCACCATTGATTCCAGGTCGCGCTGCGCGGTGGGCAGGTCACCGCTGTAGGCGCGTACCATCGCCAGGTTGAGGTCAGCTTCGTAGCGCGACCAGTTCGCGTATGGGGATTTGCCATTGCTCCAGCGCCACGCTGGTTCCTTGTCGCGCCATGCCTGCAGCAGGTCGATCGCCTTTTCCTGCTGCTCGCTTTCCAGGTAGGCGTAGGCCAGTTCCGAATGCGAGGCGTCGCGCGCCGGATCGCCAGCGACGGCCGCCTGCAGCACCGGGATGGCTTCTTCCGGATGCAGGGTGCCCATCAGCGAATCGCCGACCGCAGGCAGCACATAGTCGGGCAGGGCATGGCCTTCGGCCTGCAGTGCGCGGGCTTCCTCGCGCACCTGCGCATGGCGGCCCAGCCGGTTGAGCAGGATCAGCCGGTCCATGCGGACGCGAAGCGGCGCCTGCGCGGGCGGGGTGCCTTCGCTGCCCAGGTAGCGCTGCATGCGCGCCAGGGTCGATTCGGCTTCTTCCAGGCGGCTGTCTTCGCTGCTGCTGTAGGCCAGGCTCCACACCACCCGCTTGGCCAGGTAGTCGCCTTCGATGCGCTGCTTCTGTGCAGCGTCGAACAGCTGCGGGCGCTGCTGGTACAGCTCCCAGGCGCGCCAGGCGTTGCCGATGTCGCCCAAGGTCAGTACGCGCAGCTTGAACAGCAGGTCGTCGTTGGGTTGCTCTTGGCTGGCGCGCTCGATCGCGCCGAGGGCATCCAGCCAGCGGGCCTGGTCGCGGTAACGGCCGATCTCGGCCAGGGCCGCCTCGCGGTCAGGCGGGGCAGCGCTGCTGGCCCAGGCCAGGACGGTACAGGCAAAGCCGACGCAGAGCGCCAGCCGGCGGTGGACAACCATTGGGGACCCCCTTGGCTTCCGAACCAGACAACCTGAGAAATGTGACGCACATCACATGCCAGCTTTTGGCGTGGCCGTGGCCCGCGTCACTCCCTTCGTGCATTCCCGTCCAGCAAGGACGGATACAAACCCGGACAGCGACCTGCAATGTCTTGTCTGAAACGAGAGTCCCCCGCACACCGAATGGTGGCCTGGGCGGCGCTGCCGCCCCCATGCCCGATGCCGGCACGCGGCAAGGATGGGCATTCGTGGGCACTATCCGCCCGGAATTGTCAGCCCGGCGTCAAAATGCGCAGACGGGCTGACGAGCGGTAGGTGGGGCCGGTTGCGAGGCCCTGCGCGGCTTACCAGAGGTCTTCCAGCTTGCGCGGCTTGCAGGCCACCCAGGAGGCGCACAGCATCAGGGTGGCGCAGCCGAACAGGAAGCTGAACGGGAGCGTCCAGCCGTTGCTGACCGTATGCAGCCAGCCGACCAGGAACGGCCCCAGGCAGCTGAAGCTGTAACCCACGCCCTGCATGAAGCCGGACAGTGCCGCCGAGCCGGTGGGGGTGCGCGTGCGCAGGTTGATCAGGGTCAGCGCCAGCGGGAAGGTGGATGGACCGACGCCGAGCAGGCACGCCCACAGCAGGGGGGCCTTCATCGGTGCCAGCAGCAGGCCGGTGAAGGCGATCACGAACGAGAAGAAGCCGATCAGCACCAGCGGAAACGGGTTCTGCATGCGAACTGCCATGGATGGAATGACCAGCGACGGCAGCAGCCCGAGCGCCGAGAACACCGCCACCATCACGCCACCAAAGGCCGGTGTGCCGCCGGCCTCGACCACGATGCGTGGCAGCCAGGTGAACATCGAATAGGTCATCAGCGAAGTCATGCCGAACATCAGCGTCATGCTCCAGCCCAGTGAGGTGCGCCAGACTTTCCCATGCGGCTGTGCGGTCGGGTCGATGGCATCTGCCTGCGGCTTCGGTGCGCGCCTGGCCAGAACCAGCCACGGCAATGCTGCGGCCAGTGCCAGCAGTGCCCACATGCCCAGCGACACGCGCCAGCCAGCGGCGTTGGCCACCGGTACCGCCAGCAATGCGGGCAGCATGGTGCCCAGCTGCAGCACGCTGATGTAGAGCGTGCTCATGGTGCCGACCTTGTTGGCGAAGTAGCGCTTCACCAGCGGCGGCACCACCACGTTGCCGATGCCCATGCCGGCCAGTGCCAGCACCGAACCGAGCAGCAACGTGCCGACGTTGCCGGCGCTGGAGCGCAGCAGCAGGCCGGCCATCGCCATCACCATCGCCAACAGCGTGGTGCGCTCCAGGCCCAGGCGCCGCGCCAGCGTCGGCGTGGCCACGCCGAACACCGCGAACGAGGCGGTCGGCAGCATGCCCAGCACGCCGGTCATGGTGGTGCCGAAGCCGAACTGCTGGCCGAGTACGTCCAGCAGCGGGGTGATCGAGGTGACCGCAGTGCGCAGGTTGACCGCTGCCAGCAGGATCGCGGCAAACGCGAGGACACGACCGTGCAGCAGCGACGGCGAATCGGAAGTGGAGGAACTCATCGGTGGTCCTTGCAGGTGTCGCACGCCGGGGCAATGGCATGCAGCGCCGGCATCGGTCTACGCCGAAGCGGCAGGTGGGGGAGGGGCTGCTGGCGGGCCGGCAGCGCGGCCATTGTACGTGCGCTGCCTGGCAAGGTCCCGTCATGCGGGAGGCCTGGCGCCTGGTACAAAAAAACCCGGAGGACAGTGCTGTCTTCCAGGCTTCTTGGTGACCACCGAAGTGGTCGGGGAGACAGGATTCGAACCTGCGACCTCTACGTCCCGAACGTAGCGCTCTACCAGACTGAGCTACACCCCGAAGGGAGCCGCCTATTCTAGCGATTCATCCCGATGGCGGCAAGGGGTGAACGCTGTTTTCTTCACACCGCAAAAGCGGTGCCACTTCAGGGAACAAAAAAGCCTGGGCGACATCACCAGGCTTCAATGCGACCACCGAAGTGGTCGGGGAGACAGGATTCGAACCTGCGACCTCTACGTCCCGAACGTAGCGCTCTACCAGACTGA
>NZ_JAPTFO010000026.1:0-51511 GCF_030985515.1 Stenotrophomonas sp. Sm10 | reverse complement strand
GCGACGGCACCCTTATCGTCGTCTCGCGTGACCTGCGCCACGGCGTGCGCGCCACCGGCATTGCCGCCACCCTGCAGCAGGCCCTGGAGGACTGGAGCCACATCGCGCCGCGCCTGAACGCCCTGTACGAATCGCTCAACGCTGGCGACGCCGATGGCGTGTTCGACCTCGATCCGCAGGCGCTGGCCGCACCGATGCCGCGTGCCTATGAGTTCGTCGATGGCAGCGCCTACCTGCCGCACGTCGAGCGCGTGCGCCGCGCCCGCGGTGCCGAGGTGCCCGAGAGCTTCTACACCGACCCGCTGATGTACCAGGCCACCAGTGCGGGCTTCTACGGCCCGCGCGATGCGGTCAAGGTGGTCAGCGAGGACTACGGCATCGACCTGGAAGCGGAGATCGTGGTGATCACCGACGACGTGCCGATGGCGGCCACCCCGGAACAGGCCGCCAGCCACATCCAGCTGGTCGGCCTGGTCAACGATGTCTCGCTGCGCAACCTGATCCCGGGCGAGCTGGCCAAGGGCTTCGGCTTCCTGCAGTCCAAGCCGCGTTCGGCGCTGTCGCCGGTGTTCGTCACCCCCGATGAGCTTGGTGCTGCGTGGCAGGACAGCAAGGTGCACCTGCCGCTGCTGACCCACATCAACGGCCAGTGGTTCGGTGCGCCGGAGGCGGGCGTGGACATGCAGTTCAACTTCGCCCAGCTGGTCGCGCATGCGGCCAAGACCCGCCCGCTGGGTGCCGGCACCATTGTCGGCTCGGGCACCATCGCCAACGAAGACACCAGCAAGGGCGCCTCGTGCTTTGCCGAGCAGCGCGTGGTGGAAACCCTGCGCGACGGCAAGCCGAGCACGCCGTTCATGTCCTTCGGTGACGTGGTCCGGATCGAGATGCTCGACGCTGCCGGCAACAGCATCTTCGGTGCGATCGAGCAGCGCATCGAACAGGCGGCCAGGCCCTGAGCATGGAGGCGGCGATGGAGATTCCGGTCGACGACGGCATCGTGCTGTACACCTACTGGCGATCCAGCGCCGCCTACCGCGTGCGCATCGGCCTGGAGCTGAAGGGCCTGGCCTGGGAGGCGCGGCCGGTGCATCTGGTGCGCGACGGTGGCGAGCAGCACCATGAGGCTTACCGCGCGCTCAATCCGCAGCAGCTGGTGCCGACCCTGCTGCATGATGGGCACACGTTGACCCAGTCACTGGCGATCATCGAGTACCTGGAAGAGCGCTTCCCACAGATGCCGCTGCTGCCGGCCGATGCTGCGGGCCGCGCACGGGTGCGGGCGCTGGCGCAGCTTGTGGCCTGCGATATCCATCCGATCAACAACCTGCGGGTGATGCAGTACCTGGAACGCGACCTGCAGCTGCCTGCCGACGCCCGCACGCAGTGGACCCTGCACTGGATCGCCGAAGGCTTTGACGCGATGGAAGCGATGCTGGCCAACAGCCGCGACACCGGCACCTTCTGCCACGGCGACCGTCCTGGCCTGGCCGACATCTGCCTGTTGCCGCAGCTGTACAACGCCCACCGCTTCGGCCTGGACCTGGCACCGTACCCGACCCTGCGCCGCATCGAAGCGGCGTGCCAAGCGCTGGACGCATTCGACCGCGCGCGTCCGGAACACCAGCCCGACGCTGCCTGACGGGCCGCTTCGCTCGCCGGGCGCGGCCCGGCGCTACCGGTCCCCGGTCCGTGGTAGCGCCGGGCCATGCCCGGCGGATGCCCCATCCCCTCGCAACATCTGCCGAAGGTCTTCCCGGAACAGCCGATAGCCGGCCTCGCGGCGTGCATCGTCGGTCTGCCGCAGCACCCACGCCGGGTGCACCGTGGCGTAGCCGCGGGTGCCGTCTTCGAGGGTGTGCCAGCGTCCGCGGTCGCGTGAGAGGTCGAAATCTCGACCGAATACCGAGGCTGCCGCAGTCGCGCCCAGGCACACAATCACCTGCGGCCGCACGCGCGCGATCTCACCCATCAGCCAGGGCCGGCAGGCCTGGATGTGACGGCTCTCCGGCCGCTTGTGCAGCCGCACCTTGCCGCGCCGCTCATGGTGGAAGTGCTTCACCGCGTTGGTGAGGTACAGCGTGGCGCGATCGATCCCCAGTTCCGCCAATGCGCGGTCCAGCACCTGGCCGGCAGGTCCTGCAAATGGCTGCCCACGCAGATCTTCGGTGTCACCGGGTTGCTCTCCGACCAGCATCACCCCGGCCCCTGCCGGCCCCTGTCCGAACACGGTCTGCGTGGCCTGCTCCCACAACGGGCATTGGCGGCAGGCGCTGGCCTGTCCGCGCAGATTGTCCAGGCTGCTGGCTTCGGCTGCCGATGCCGGAGGGTTCGCTCGCAGCGGAATCCTGCGTTGCGGTGCCTGCGCGGGACGGTCATGCATTTCCTGCACGCGGTCGGCGGCGTCGCGCACCAGGCGTGGCAGCAACTGTGCTTCAGGCAGGTGGCGCCAGTACTTGGCCGGCATCTCCTGCATCATCATCCGTGTGTTGAGTCGCGCCGGATTGAAGATGCTGGCGTAGTAGGTCTGCCACAGCGACTCGCGTGCATCCTCGGCCGGGGCGTCCTCGCGCCGTGCACCGGGGCCGAAGGCAAGCGCCTGCCCATCCCAGGCGACGCTGCGCGAAGGCGTGAGGATGGCCCAGCGCATGCCGGTGAAACGGCGCGCGAAGAACGGCGCGACCCGGTCGACGATGTGGTGCTGCGGCTCGAACCAGGCGATGAACGCATCAGGCTGGCCAGGCACTTCGCGGAAGCGCACGAATGCCTTCATCTTGTGCGTGTCGCGGCGGACCGCCTGTGCCATGGCCATCGCCCTCAGTACGTCGGCATCGGCAGGGTTTGACAGCACCGAGCGTTCGCCATGGGCGATGCGCCACAGCAACCGGTACAGGAGGGCCATGCGTTGTCCGTCGCGATGGCACAGGCAGGTGGCCGCCAGTTCCAGGAAGTCGCGCGGTACCGTCGGTGCGCCAGCATCGGCCTGTGCGGGCGCCGAGGTGACCGCGGGCGCGTCCAGCAGTGATGCGTCGCTGCCCTCGAGCCAGTCCAGCTGCTCCGGCGCGACGCCGCGCAGCAGGGCTTCGCGCCCACCGCTGCGCCAGGCCTCCAGCGACCATGGCGGATCCACCCGCAGCGACCAGCGCTGCGCGTCAGGCCGCGGACGGGGCATCGAACAGCGAACCCTGTCGCGGCGGCGGGGCCAGCTGCGCGCGCAGCGCCGCCGGGTCGTCCAGTGCTTTGCGAGGGTGATGGTCGGCCAGCAGCACGAACGGCAGCAGCTTGCTCATCGGTGCCTTCAGGCGCGCGATGTCGGCCACGCGCAGCCGCCCGTGACGGCGTGCCATCAGCACGCGCTTGACGTTGCGCACGCCAAGGCCGGGCACCCGCAGCAGCATCTCCTTCGGTGCCCGGTTCAGATCGACCGGAAAGCGCTCGGGATGGCGGATCGCCCAGGCCATCTTCGGGTCGATATCCAGGTCGAGCATGCCGTCCTGGGTGGTATCGGTAATCTCATCCACGCCGTACCCGTAGAAGCGCAGCAGCCAGTCAGCCTGGTAAAGGCGATGTTCGCGCTGCAGCGGTGGCGGCTGCAGTGGCAACTGCCGGCTGGCGTCCGGAATCGGGCTGAACGCGGAGTAGTAGACCCGGCGCATGCGGTAGTTGCCGTACAGGCTGTCGGCGCTGGCCAGGATCTGCCGGTCGTTTGCCCCGTCCGCGCCGACGATCATCTGGGTGCTCTGCCCGGCCGGTGCGAAACGGGGAGGGCGCGGGCGTGCGCTGCGGCTGGCCGTCGGCGCCACCGCTGCGGGGGCCTTGCGCGCCTCCTTGGCTTCCTCGATGCGCCAACGCAGTTCGCCCATCGCGCCACGGATGGAATGAACCGTCTTCTCCGGCGCCAAGGCGCTCAGGCCGGCTTCGGTCGGCAGTTCCACGTTGATGGACAGGCGGTCGGCATAGCGCCCGGCACTGGCCAGCAGTTCCGGCGAGGCCTCGGGAATGGTCTTGAGGTGGATGTAGCCGGCGTAGCGGTGTTCTTCGCGCAGTTGCCGGGCCACCTCCACCATCTGCTCCATGGTGTAGTCCGCATTGCGGATGATGCCGCTGGACAGGAACAGGCCCTCGATGTAGTTGCGCTTGTAGAAGTCCAGGGTGAGCGTGACCACCTCATCCACGCTGAAACGTGCACGGGGCACGTTGCTGGAGACCCGGTTCACGCAGTAGGCGCAGTCGTAGACGCAGAAATTGGTCAGCAGGATTTTCAGCAGCGAAACGCAGCGGCCATCCGGTGTATAGCTGTGGCAGATGCCCATGCCCTCGGTGCTGCCGATACCGCCGCTGGCGCGTGAGTCGCGCTTGCCCGAGCCGCTGGAGGCGCAGGAGGCATCGTATTTGGCGGCGTCAGCCAGGATGGCAAGCTTGCGGATGGTTTCCATTGCGGAAACCTACGGATCGGCGGTCTCATTGGATGAGACCGCCCCTGAACCCTTCAGGTCAGAACCCGTGGGTGATGCTCGGCGCGCCGGCCGAGAAATCCGCGTACGGGTCGTGTTCGCCGCTGCTGCCTTCGGACAGGCGGAACTTCAGCGCCAAGCCATCGCGCGAGTCGGCCGCGCGCAGGGCCTCCTCCTGCTCGATGGTGCCGGCCTTGGCCAGCCGGAACAGGCACTGGTCGAAGCTCTCCATGCCTTCTTCCAGCGAGGCTTCCATCGCCGCCTTGATCTCGTGCACCTGGCCGCGGCGCAGCAGGTCGCGGATCATCGGCGTGTTGATCAGCACCTCGGTGGCCGGCAGGCGACGGCCCTCCTTGTTCTTCACCAGGCGTTGGCTGATCACCGCACGCAGGTTCAGCGCCAGGTTCATCAGCACGTTCTTGTGCGCGCTTTCCGGGAAGAAGTTCAGGATGCGCTCGATGGTCTGGTCGGCGTTGTTGGAATGCAGGGTCGCCAGGCACAGGTGGCCGGTCTCGGCGAAGGCGATGGCCGCCTCCATCGTTTCCGCATCCAGGATCTCGCCGATCAGGATCACGTCCGGCGCTTCACGCATCGCGTTCTTCAGCGCGTTGTGGAAGGCATGGGTGTCCAGGCCGACCTCGCGCTGGTTGACGATCGACATCTTGTGCTTGTGCAGGTACTCGATCGGGTCCTCGATGGTGAGGATGTGACCGGTGGTGGTGCTGTTGCGGTGGTCGATCATCGACGCCAGCGAGGTGGACTTGCCGGAGCCGGTGGACCCCACCACCAGCACCAGCCCGCGCGGGGTCATGATGACGTCCTTCAGCACCTGCGGAAGGTTCAGCTCCTCGATGCTCGGGATGCGGCTGCGGATGGCGCGGATGACCATGCCGACCTCACCCCGCTGCTTGAACACGTTGACGCGGAAGCGCCCGGCGTCGGGCAGGGCGATGGCCATGTTGAGCTCGAGTTCGCGCTCGAACTGCGGCACCTGGCCCTCGTCCATCAGCGAGTAGGCAATCTTCTTCACCATGCCCGGCGGCAGGCCGGTGTTGCCCAGCGGATAGAGCTTCCCCTCGATCTTGATGTAGACCGGTGCCCCGGTGGTCAAAAACATGTCCGAAGCGTTCTTTTCGGTCATCAGCTTCAGGAAGTAGCCGATATCCATTGCGAATTTTCCCCAACGAAACGGCCGACGCCCGTTGCCAGCACGGTGTCGGCTTGACGACAATGGCCGTGAACCGACAACCGGTACGGCCTCCCCAATGAAACGACTTAGCTTCGCACGAATGCGCCATGGCCTGTATGTGATGGCGTTTGCATTCGCACTGTCTGCCCCCGCCTGGGCGCAGGACGCCGCCCTGGAACTGGCGCAGGCCCGGCAGGCGGTCGACAAGGCCACCCAGGCCGATGCCGACCAGTACGCCCCGGACCTGATCGGGCTGGCCCGGCAGGGGCTGGAGCAGGCCCAGCGCGCCGCAGGCGACCGCCGCGAGCGCAAGAATGCGCCGGCAATGGCCCTGCGCGCCGCCGCCGATGCCGACCTGGCCCGCGTCCGCAGCGAGGAAGCCACCGTCAGCGCGCAGCTGCAGCTGCGCCGCAACGAGGTCAACCAGCTGCAACGCCAGCTGTCGACCGGGGAGGACCGCCGGTGAAGCCGATGACCGCCGCAACCCTGGCCGCGCTGCTGGCGCTGCCGACCCTGGCCATGGCCGCCGACAACCCGATGGTGGCGCAGCTGAGCCAGCGCCTGATGGCCATCCAGGCCAACCCGGATACCGCTGAGCTGGGCGCGTTCGAGCGCATGCAGGCCCAGCAGGCCATCGCCACCCTGGACAAGGCCAAGCGCCGCGATCAGGAGCTGGCCACCTACCTGGCCGAGCGCCGGGTCGAGATCGCCGAGACCGCCGTGCGCACCGCACTGGCCGCGCGCGAGGTGGACCGCCTGGATCGGACCCGCAGCGACCTGCTGATCGAGGCCAGCCGCCGCGATGCGGCCCGTGCCCGCCAGGAAGCCGAGCAGCTGCGCATGCAGGCGCAGATGCAGGCCGAGGAGGCCGAACGGTTGCGCCAGGCCGCCGAAGCCGAGACCCTGGCCCGCCAGGACGCCGAGAATGCACTGACCAGCGTGGCCGGCAAGCAGCAGCAGCGTCTGAGCGCCGCACAGCAGAACGCCGCCAAGCTGGCCCGCGAGGAAGCCGAACTTGTGTCCGGTCAGAAACTGCCGGGCTCGAAGTTCGATGGCCGTGGCGAAGTTTTCACCTTCGCTGGTGACGCATTCGCCGTCGGCGCGTCAAGCCTGTCCAGTGGTGCCCGCAACCAGGCCAAGGCCCTGGCCGAGTACCTGAACATCGGCAAGAAGGGCCGCCTGCGCATCGAGGCCTACGACAGTGCCAACGGCGTGGGCCAGAAGCGTGCCGAAGCGCTGCGCGACGCCCTGGTCGCGGGTGGTGTCGCCAGCAACCGCATCCAGGTCAGCGGCAAGAAGGCTGCGTCCACCCGGGCGCGCTCGGCCGAGGTCATCATTGCCCCGTAATTCATTGATATTGTTTGTTTTTCGTTGTGATGAGCATTCAGCCTGAACCCCGCCCCGGCGGGGTTCGGTCTTTTTGACGCAGGGGTCTTGTACCCCGCCTTGAGCAGGCGTAGGGTCAATCGTCCGGGACGCAATGCCGCGGACCGGACGATGGGAGGGCCGGGCCGATGCAAGCAGGGCGCGAACCGCAGCAGATCGACGTGCGCAGGCCAGTGCCGCAGGTCGTTGCAGGCGTCCAGGTGGCCATCGACCGGCGCTCCTCCATGAACAACGCCCCGTGCCTTTCGGCCGGGGCGTTCGTGTATCTGTCGAAGGAGGTCCATCATGTTTGAAGATCAGCCCCAGAGCGAGATCGACGCACGTCGCGCGCGTGATCCGGAGTTCAGGGCACTCCATGACCAGCACCGCAAGTTGAACAAGAAGTGCATGGACGCGGAGTTGGGTGTACTCCCGATCGATGATGTCACCCTGGGTCGCATGAAGCGCGAGAAGCTGCTGGCCAAGCAACGTCTTCTGCGAATGTACGAAACACCGCTCCCAACGACGTCCCCCACGCTTTGACGCACATCGTCGCGCCCGGAACGGCGTGACCCGGCCATCGATGGCCCTGCCGGGGGCTCCTGCCCTGCATCGCGGCCGCGCCGATGAGGCGGCCGCGCCAAGGCACCACAGGCGGTGGTGCCTTGGCCTTCAGGCACAACTCACCGATGCGGGCGGCACCGGTCTCCTCGTCGATCCGGGGCCGTCCGCATCCCTTTTTTGCGGGCTTCCGGCCCCGCGGCGCAACGACCTGACATTCATCGCCATCCGACGGATAATCATCGGTCCGGCCCTGCGCGGCGCGAATCGAAAGTCCTCCGAATGCCCATTCATTCTTCCGTCCTCGAACTCATCGGCCAGACCCCGATCGTCAAGGCCCAGCGCCTGGACACCGGCGTCTGCGAGCTCTACCTGAAGCTGGAGAGCGCCAACCCGGGCGGATCGATCAAGGATCGCATCGGCCTGTCGATGATCGAGGCGGCGGAGCAGCGTGGCGACCTGAAGCCGGGCGCGACCCTGGTTGAAGGTACCGCCGGCAACACCGGCCTGGGCCTGGCGCTGGTGGCACAGCAGAAGGGCTACAAGCTGATCCTCGTCGTTCCCGACAAGATGAGCCGCGAGAAGATCTTCAACCTGAAGGCGATGGGCGCCGAAGTCCGCCTGACCCGCTCGGACGTGGCCAAGGGCCATCCGGAGTACTACCAGGACCTGGCCAAGACCATCGCCGAGCAGACCCCGGGCGCCTACTTCATCAACCAGTTCGGCAACCCGGACAATCCGGCAGCGCACGAATTCGGTACCGGCCCGGAGATCCTGGAGCAGATGGGGGGTGACCTCGACGCCATCGTGTTCGGCTGCGGCAGCTCCGGCACCATGACCGGCCTCTCGCGCGCGTTCGCCAAGCTGTCGCCCAAGACCGAGCTGGTGCTGGCCGATCCGGTCGGCTCGATCCTGGCCGAATACATCAACGACGGCGTGCTCAACGACAAGTCGGGCAGCTGGCTGGTGGAGGGCATCGGCGAGGACTTCCTGCCGTCGATCTCCGATTTCAGCCGTGTCAAGAAAGCCTATGCAATCAGCGACGCCGAGAGCTTCCACACCGCGCGCGAGCTGCTGGGCAAGGAAGGCATCCTCGGCGGTTCGTCCACCGGCACCCTGCTGGCCGCAGCGCTGAAGTACTGCAAGGAGCAGACCACGCCGAAGAAGGTGCTGGTACTGGTCTGCGATACCGGCAACAAGTACCTGTCGAAGATGTACAACGACTACTGGATGCTGGACAACGGCTTCCTGCAGCGCCCGCAGCACGGCGACCTGCGCGACCTGATCCTGCGTCCGTACGGCCAGCGCGACACTGTCGTTATTGGCCCGAACGACCTGCTGACCACCGCCTACCAGCGCATGAAGCTGTATGACGTGTCGCAGCTGCCGGTGATGGACGGTGACCAGCTGGTCGGCATCGTCGATGAAAGCGACGTCCTGCTGCATGTCTATGGCGACGAAGCGCGCTTCCGCGACACGGTTGCCACGGCGATGGTCAGCAAGCTGGACCGGCTGGACGTGAAGTCGCCGATCGAGGCCCTGCTGCCGGTGTTCGACCGCGGCCAGGTGGCGATCGTGATGGACGGCGATGCTTTCCTGGGCCTGATCACCCGTATCGACCTGCTGAACTATCTGCGCCGTCGCGTGCAGTAAGCCGCCGATCACGGCAGTTCACCGCTGAATTCCGGTTTATTCGCGTCAAAGCTCGTTAAGGCTGCGCTGATAGACTCCCGATCCTTTGACGGCGCCGCACGTCGGCGCCATTCAGGAAACGACATGTCCAACTCCTCTTCGCCCGACCGTGCGCTGGCCCTGGCCACGCTGGCCATCCACGGTGGCCAGTCGCCCGACCCCAGTACCGGTGCGGTGATGCCGCCGATCTACGCCACCTCGACCTACGCCCAGTCCAGCCCGGGCGAGCACCAGGGCTTCGAGTACTCGCGCACGCACAACCCGACCCGTTTCGCCTATGAGCGTTGCGTGGCGTCGCTGGAAGGCGGTATCCGTGGCTTTGCGTTCGCTTCGGGCATGGCGGCCAGCTCGACGGTGATCGAGCTGCTGGACGCCGGCAGCCACGTGGTGGCGATGGACGATATCTACGGCGGCAGCTTCCGCCTGTTCGAGCGCGTGCGTCGCCGCACCGCCGGGCTGGATTTCAGTTTCGTCGACCTGACCGATCTGGCGGCGTTCGAAGCCTCGATCACGCCGAAGACGAAGATGGTGTGGATCGAGACCCCGACCAACCCGATGCTGAAGATCGTGGACATCGCCGCGGTCGCTGCCATCGCCAAGCGCCATGGCCTGATCGTGGTGGTCGACAATACCTTCGCCTCGCCGATGCTGCAGCGCCCGCTGGAACTGGGCGCGGACCTGGTCCTGCATTCGGCCACCAAGTACCTCAACGGTCACTCGGACATGGTCGGCGGCATGGTGGTGGTTGGCGACAACGCCGAACTGGCCGAGCAGATGGCGTTCCTGCAGAACTCGGTGGGTGGCGTGCAGGGCCCGTTTGACAGCTTCCTGGCCCTGCGCGGCCTGAAGACCCTGCCGCTGCGCATGAAGGCACATTGCGCCAACGCGCTGGCCCTGGCCCAGTGGCTGGAAAAGCACCCGGCGGTGGAGAAGGTGATCTACCCCGGCCTGGCCTCGCACCCGCAGCATGAGCTGGCCGGCAAGCAGATGGCCGGCTACGGCGGCATCGTCTCGATCGTACTCAAGGGTGGGTTCGAGGCGGCCAAGCGCTTCTGCGAGAAGACCGAGCTGTTCACCCTGGCCGAGTCGCTGGGGGGGGTGGAAAGCCTGGTCAACCACCCGGCGGTGATGACGCATGCCTCGATCCCGGTCGCACGCCGGGAGCAGCTGGGAATCAGCGATGCGCTGGTGCGGCTGAGCGTGGGCGTGGAGGAGTTGGGGGATCTGCAGGTGGATCTGGAGCGGGCATTGGCAGGGAACCGCTGATTCATGCAGAAGCACGCCAATCTCCTGTTCCTGTTCCGCCAGCTGCTGGGGCGTGAGTTGGCAGCACGGTACCGCACCACCACGTTGGGTGTTCTGTGGCTGGTGCTGCAACCTTTGCTGATGCTATGCGTGTACACGCTGGTGTTCAGTGGCGTGTTCAAGGCGCGATGGGCGGGGGCCGAATCCACCGGCGACTTCGCCCTGATGCTGTTTGCAGGCCTGGTACCGTTTACGCTGCTGTCGGAAGTGCTGATCACCGCACCGGGTATCATCGCCGGGCAGCCCAACTTCGTGAAGAAGGTGGTATTCCCGTTGCCGGTCCTGTCGATGGTAAAGGTGGCCGCAGCGCTGACCACCGCCGGCATCGGCCTGACCATCCTGCTGGTCGCGCAGACCTGGCAGTCGGGGCTGCCGTCGGCATGGGCGCTGGCCTCGCCGCTGATCCTGCTGGAAATGACCCCCATGCTGCTTGCGATCGCCTGGTCGCTGTCGGCGCTGGGGGTCTATCTGCGCGACATCGGCCAGTTCGTCGGCATCCTCAGCAGCGTGCTGCTGTTCCTCAGCCCGATCTTCTTCCCGGCGCATGCAATGCCCGAGGCGGCGCGAGGCCTGGTGTTTTTCAACCCGCTGGTCACGCCCATCGAACAGCTGCGCGCGGTGACGGTGCAGAATTCGGCGCCTGATCTGGCCGCGCTGCTGCCCCACTTCCTGCTTTCGGTAGTGGCGGCGATGCTGGCCTACGCGCTCTTCCGTCGCCTCTCGCGCGGCTTCTCGGACGTCCTATGAACAACCCCCAGACCACCACGTTGCAGGCCTCAGCTGACGCGGCCATCGAAGTGCTGGGCGTGACCAAGGACTATCCGGTCTACGCCAACCCGCGCGACCGTCTGTTGTCGCTGCTGAAGCCTTCCGGCGACCGGGCCAGCCGCACCTTCCGCGCGTTGGACGGCATCAACCTGGTCGTGCCGAAGGGCGAGACCGTCGGCATCATAGGCCGTAACGGCGCCGGCAAGTCGACCCTGCTGCAGATCCTGTGCGGCACGGTGCGCCCGACCTCCGGCTCGGTCAGCATCCGCGGGCGCTTTGCCGCGCTGCTAGAACTGGGGGCCGGTTTCAATCCGGATTTCTCCGGCCGCGACAACGTGTACCTGAGCGCCTCGTTGCTGGGCCTGAGCCGCAAGGAAGTGGACGACAAGCTGCAGTCGATCATCGACTTCGCCGATATCGGCGATTTCTTCGACCGGCCGGTCAAGACCTATTCCAGCGGCATGTACGTGCGCCTGGCGTTCTCGGTGGCCATCCACACCGAACCGGATGTGCTGATCATCGACGAAGCACTGTCGGTGGGTGACATCCGCTTCCAGATGAAATGCCTTGCGCGCATCGAACAGATCCGTGCACGCGGCGCCACCATCCTGTTCGTGTCGCATTCGCTCGAGCAGGTCAAGCGCTTCTGCCAGACCGCGCTGTGGCTGGAAGGTGGCAAGGTCAAGCTGCACGGTGAAGCCAGCTTCGTGGCCGACCGTTTCCGCGACTACGAACTGGGCAAGGACCTGGCCGTGGCGCAGGATGCCGAAGTGCGCCAGGCACCCGCCCCGGGCAGCATCCCCGCGCATCTTGAAACGGTTGCACTGAGCACCGACATGCTGGCCCCGTTCGAGCCGCTGACGGTGGACATCAGTTATACCGTCGGCGATGAGGTGGTCGATGGCCTGCTGCTCGGCGTAGCGATCAAGGGCATGGACGGCCTGCATATCTTTGGCCCCAACACCTATCTTGAGCGGGTGGTGATTCCCACCTCCCGCGGCTCGCACCGCGTCAGCTACTGCATCCCGTCGATGACCCTGCTGACCGGCAGCTACCGCGTTGATGTGGGACTGTTCACCGACAAGGGCTTGGTCTGCCTGGATTATCTGTCCGAAGCCAGTGTCTTCACCGTGGCTGCGCCCTACTTCAGTGAGGGCGTGGTCTATATCCCGCATGAGTGGAAGGTCCATGACCCCGACGCTGCTTGAAATTCCCTTTGACCATTACCAGCGCTACGCTGCGGCGACGCATCTGCTGCAGGCGCTCGATCTGCCCGCGCCGCGGGTGCTGGAAGTAGGGGCCAACCGTCAGCGTCTGCTCGGGCAGTTCCTGCCACAGGCAACGTTCCTGTACACCGACCTGCATGCCGAAGGGGACGAGAAGGACTTCGTGGTGGCTGACGCCACCGCGCTGCCGTTCCCCGAGCAGGGCTTCGACGCGGTGGTCTCGCTGGATGTGCTCGAGCATATTCCCGCGCCCCTGCGTGCCAAGGCCGCGGCCGAAATGGCGCGTGTCGCCAGCCGTGCGGTCATCGTCGGCTTCCCGCCGGATCAGCCGTGGGTGCGTGACGCTGAAGTCGATGCGAATGGGCGCTGGCATGAGCTGTTCGGCGAGGACTATGTCTGGCTGCAGGAGCACAAGGAATTCGGCCTGGTGGACACCGCCGAGATCGTGGCCGCGTTTGAAAGCGCCGGCATGACGGTGCTGCGTTTCGGGCAGGGCAATGCCGCATTGTGGTCCAGCCTGATGGGTGCGCATTTCATCAAGGTGAAGTTCCCCGAGCTGGAGCCGCTGGTCAGCGCCGCCGACCGTCTCTACAACAGCCGGGTGTTCGCCGGCGATCACAGCGACCAGCCCTATCGCGAGTACTGCGTGGCGGTGCGCCTGCCCAGCGACGCGGCGCGCCTGCAGGCCAACCCGCCGTTCCGTGCCGATCTCGATGCGGAGGCGACTGCGCTGCTGAGCGGTCTCGCCGGCGGCCTGCGTGAGCTGGCGGTGCGTACCGCCAACTCCGAGAAGGAATGGAAATCCACGGCGCGGCTGCTGGACGCCTACATCGCCGATCTTGCCGTGGCCAAGCGCGAGTGGGGCGCCACCGCCGCCTATGCGCAGCAGCTGCAGCAGGCCAAGGACGAGGCCGATGCCGGGTGGCTGCGAAGGCGCGACCAGTGGCAGCAGGCCGAGCTGGATTGGCAGCAGCGCGAGCAGGAGCTGAAGGCGCGTGTGGCCGATGAGCTGCAGCAGTTGCAGAGCGCCCAGGCACGCATGGCTGAACTGGTGGAGGCCGCGGAGGCCGCGGAGGCCGCCCGCTTGCAGGCACTGGATGTGGAGCGCGAGCTCGAGCAGCGCCTGCAGCAGCGCGCGGCGGACTACCAGCGCTCGCGCCGCAAGTGGCAAGCCGCAATGGTGGGGTTGACGCTGGGCGGCCTGGTCATTGGCGCGCTGGTGGGTTGGGGCGTGTCTTGAAGCGATGGGGCAAGCGGGAAGTGACCGTACTGAATCAACGAGGTAATGCCTGATGTCCAAGATGGGTAATCTGCTTCGCGGAATCTACTGGAGCATTCGTCGCGCACAGGGGCAGGGTGTCTCTGTCGGCACCATCCTCTCTGCGCTGGCCCGCGCCGCACGCAGGGGGCCGAAGCATCTGGCCCGGGCGATTCTGGCCTATGCCAATGGATCGCACACGGCAGCAGCGACCACGCCGCCGGACGTCTACGCCGAATGGCTGCGCCAGCAGGCGCCGGCCGCAATTCCGGCGGACGCTGGCCTGATCAGCATCGTGATGCCTGTCTGCAACACGCCGGAAGTGTTCCTGCGCGAGGCCGTGGCCAGCGTCGAAGCACAGACGTACCTGAACTGGGAACTGTGCATCCACGACGATGCGTCCGATCAACCGCATGTGGCACGCGTGCTGGAAGAACTGGCGCGGCGGTTGCCGAACCTGCGTGTTTCGCGCTCAAGTGAGCGGCAGGGCATTGCGGCCACCACCAACGCTGCGGTCGCACTGGCCAAGGGGCGCTGGATCACCTTCCTCGACCACGACGACCTGCTCGAGCCGGATGCACTGGCTGCGGTGGTTGCCTGCCATGTGACTACCTCGGCAGGGGTCGTGTACACCGACCACGATGTGCTGGGCGAAGACGGCCGCCTCCGCCATCCTTACTTCAAGCCCGACTGGAACCTGGACCTGTTCCTGTCGCAGATGTACCTGGGTCACCTGGTCAGCTTCGATGCTGCGCTGGTGGCGCAGCTGGGTGGGCTGCGCAGCGACTGCGATGGCTCGCAGGACTACGATCTGGTGCTTCGCTGCGCCGCCGCCGGCGCCACCATCGCGCATGTGCCCAAGGTGCTTTACCACTGGCGCGCGCACGCCGGTTCCACCGCGGCCAATGCCGGCTCCAAGCCCTACGCGCACCACGCCGGTCGTCGCGCGCTGCAGCAGCATGTGCAGGCAACCCACCCCGGGGCGCAGGTGGACGACGGCGAGCAGCTGTTCTGCTACGACGTACGCTACCCATACGCGGACAAGGGCCCATTGGCCAGCATCATCATTCCGACCCGCGATGGCCTGGACCTGCTGCGGACCTGTGTTGAATCGCTGTACGCCAAGACCGACTACCGTGCATTCGAGATCATCGTCGTCGACAACGGTTCAACCCAGGCCGAGACGCTGCAGTGGCTGGAGGCGATGTCCCGCCGCGAAAACTTCCGGGTGATCCGTGCCGATGTGCCGTTCAACTGGTCGGCACTGAACAACCTGGCTGCGCGGCAAGCGCGTGGCGAGGTGCTGGTGTTCCTCAACAACGACACCGAGATCATCGATGGGCAGTGGCTGCAACGGCTTGCCGAGAACGCGCTGCGGCCGGACGTGGGCGTGTGCGGCCCGTTGCTGCTGTACGGCGATCGCACCATCCAGCACGCCGGCGTGGTGATCGGCATGGGCGGCTGGGCCGACCATGTATTCAAGGGTGAAGCGCCGGTGCACAACCAGAACCTGTTCGTTTCCCCGGTGCTGCAGCGCCAGGTGCTGGCCGTGACGGGCGCCTGCATGGTGGTGGCACGTGACACGTTCGAGTCGCTGGGCGGGTTCGATGAATCCTTCATTGTCTGCGGCAGCGATGTGGAGCTGTGCCTGCGTGCGCATGCACGCGGCCTTGCCACCGTTTACGTCGCACGTGCAGTGATGATCCATCACGAGTCCAAGACGCGTGATCCGCGTGCAATCCCCGAGAGCGACTTCGTGCGCTCGGCCGAAGCGTACTCGCCGTATCGCGAAGAGGGCGATCCGTTCTTCAGCCCGAACCTGGACTACATGGCTTCATCGCCCCGTCTGCGCGGGGCCGTGCAATGAGCCGCCTGGGTAACCTGTTGCGGCGCGTCGCCGCGCGCCTGGATGCAAGCGCTCCCGGTGCGCCCACGCCCAGTGCCAACGTCGCTGAGATCACCCCGTGTATGCCCAGGCATGATGCCTGGGAAGGCAAACGGCTGAATCTGGTCCTGCCGTCGATCAATAAGCAACATTACTTCGGCGGCATCCACACAGCCGTGCTGATCTATCGTGAGCTGTGCCGGCATTTCCCCGCATCGCGGATCGTGCTGGTCGACAGTTCACCGGATGAAGAAGCGCTTTCGCGTTTCTCCGACCATACGCTGGTCCCGGCAGACCAGACCTCCAGTGCGATGCGCCAGATCGTACCGTTCAGCGATCGCTACCAGAAGACCCTGCCGGTTGCCGGCGAGGACATCTGGGTGGCAACCGCATGGTGGACCGCATACGCGGCCCAGCGGATGTTGCAATGGCAGGGCAACAATGGCGGCGTTGACCGCCCGATGGTCTACCTGATCCAGGATTTCGAGCCAGGGTTCTATCCATGGTCCAGCCAGTACGCATTGGCTTTGAGTACCTACCGCTGCGATCGTGACATCGGAATTTTCAATACGGGCCTGCTTGCCGACTTCTTTGAACAGCACGATCTGCGCTACGCGCAGCGCTCGGTGTTCGAGCCGGTGCTGCATGACGGCCTTCGGCCGGCCCTGCAACAGGTCCGCAATGCGCCGGCTGCGCGTAATCGCCGCATCGTGGTCTATGCGCGCCCTGGTACGCCGCGAAATGCGTTCGAGTTGATCTGTGAAGGATTGCGCCTGTGGGGATGGAAGGACGCACGGGCAGCCCAGTGGGAAGTCGCCGCGCCCGGTGAGCTGCAGTCCGACCTGGACCTGGGACCGTTCAGTCTGAAGGCACTGGGCAAGTTGAACATCGATGCCTACGCTGAGCTCTTGTCCACTTCGGCCTTGGGACTGTCCTTGATGGTGTCGCCACACCCCAGCTATCCACCGCTGGAGATGGCCGCGTTCGGAATGGGCGTGGTCACCAATCGCTATGACAACAAACGCCTGGACGAGACGACAGAGAACATCGTCTCGCTGGAATCGATGACTCCGGAGGCGATCTGTACGGCATTGATGGCCCAGGTCGATGCATGCGAACGGAGGCAGATGATGCCGGGTTCGATTGCGTGCCTGGAACATCCGCTGCTGCGCGCGGGGAGCTTCGACAGAATCGCCGAAGATGTAATAGACGCCTTGCGTCGTGCGCCTTGAGGCGTGAGGTTGAGGATGGAATCTTGATTGTGAATGATGCCCCTCTGTGGCCGGTGCGCGGCCAGACTCTGCGCGCCTACCTGTTGCCGGTCGTGATCCTGGCCCTGCTCGCCGTGCCGTTTGTGCACAGTGGTGCGCAGGCGCAGTTCCTGCTGCTGCTTGCCGTTGGTTTTGCCGGCATGGTGGGCCTCGGCGAGCTGGTCGCCCGGATGTTCCGGCTGGATGCAGTGCTGCAGTCGCCGGCGATCTTCGTGCGCGTGTTGCTGGGCCAGACAGGCTTGGTGGTGCTCTGGCTGCTGCTGGCACCGTTGACCTGGGTTTGGGGGCGGGTATTGGGCCTGCCTCTTGGTCTTTCCCTGATGTGCCTGGCCGTGGTCGCAGCTTCCGTCACCGTCATATGGCGGAAGCCGTGCGCGCCGGAGGCAAGCCAGGCGCGCCGCCTCGGCGGCCCGGCATGGCTGCTTCTCGCTCTGTTGGCTGCGCTGGTGCTGCTCAAGTCGGCGACGCACTATTCCCTGCGCGCCGGTGCCTTGGGCCTGGATACGCATCAGCACATTGCATTCGCCCTCGATCTGTTCAATGCGGGCTATCCGAAGCTGACTGCAGGCCATACAGATTGGCTGGAAAAGTACCCGAAAATGCTGCACCTGTTCGCAGCACTGTGGGCCTGGCCAGGGCTGGGTGCGCACATTGGCCCGTTCCTGAAGATCCAGCCGGTGCTGCAGGCGACACTGGCCGTGTTCGCGTTCGTGGAAGTGATCTTCCTGTGGATGCGGGCGCGGGCGCTGTCCCACCCTGCGCAGGGCATGTGGTCGGCCCTGCTCGCGGTGGTTCTGGGCTACGCCATCATGCGCGGCACGATGTTCCTGTACCCGGTGGACGATCTCAACAGCACCGGGCGGCTGGCGGCCTTCTCGACTCTGTTGTTGCCGGTCCTGTGCGCGATGTTCGCCTGGCTCGAGCCTGCCCGTTCGCTTCGTTCGTGGTTGCTGGCCTGGCTGAGCCTGCCGCTGGCCGGCGCCATGGCGGCCAAGCTCAATCCATCGCTGGCGATTGCCTTTCTCAGTTTCAGTCTGCCGGCCTGGCTGCTGCTGATGGCCCCGTTATGGTGGCGTGCCCGGGCGATGCGCGGCAAGATTGCCGTTCCGCTGCTGGGCATGGTCGGCGGCGGCTTGCTCGGCGGCCTGTTGCTGGTCACCGATCCCTACTACCTGCAACTGATAGCGGAAGCGCTGCCACCGGTACGCCAGTTCGTGGAGCAGACACTGGGGCTGCACATGCTGGCCATCCCGACCGAACTCAGCCGCACCTCTGATGCGTTCCTCGAGCACATCATGCAGGTGCTGCGCTGGGAGCTGTGGTATGGGCCCCAACCCGGCTTCGGCATGCAGTATCTGCCCGAGTCACAGCAGCTGATGGGGCAGCGGCTGTTGCCGGTGACGCGCCTGCTGATTGCGATCACCTCCGTGCTTGGGGTGGCCATGCTGACGATCGCGCCTGAGGCGATCCGGCGCCGCCGCGCATTCTCGCTGCTGCTGGCTGCCCAGATCGCGTTGATCATTGCCGTGGCCGTGGCACTTCGCGTGTCGAACATCACCACGCTTGCATTGGGGCACGAAACGCTTGAAGCCAGCCTGCTGAGCACGTACACGCAGCGCTACATCGGCCTGCTGAGCATGTACGCGGTGCTCCTGCACTGGTCCCTGCTGCTGGCGACGCTGGTGATGACTGCAGATGCGCTGCTGCAGTGGCGCTGCCCGGGGTTCCCAGCGCGGCGCTGGGTTCGCGTGCCGATAAACGTGCTTGCGGGTGGCGTGGCGGTGGTGCTGGTTGCAGCCTTCGTCCTGGTGGATATCAAGGGAGTAACCCCGGCCGATCAGGGCTGGACGTTCCCGATCACCGAGGCGGACGTGCGTGCGTTCCGGCGCGCGGAGAGCCAACTGCCAGACGACGCGGTCGTGTTGGCGCCTGCCTATGCGATCGTGCTTAACGGACGCGAGGACTGGGTGCTGCCGTCGATGTATGTCACTCCCTATCTGCCGTTCGCCCAGCGTGATTACCTGTTCAACGTCAGGCTGGGTTCGGGCTACGGCTACTTCGCTAGGGACCTGCGTTCAATGTTCTGCCGTTCGCAGGCGGAGCAGACCCGTGCGATGCTCCGTCGAGCGGGCGTCACCCATCTGCTGGCACACCGCTGGCCGGGACAGAGTGATGCGCGGGTCATGGATGGGCAGTACTGTCTGACCGGTTACCGCCAACTGGGCGCCAGCGAAGAGCCGGTCGCCGTGGGCCCGGACGGGCTGGTGTTCTACAGGTTGGATCCGTGAAGCGGTGATGGACAACAACGAATTGGAGAGGGCAATGCTCGGACAGACGGACATCACACAGCACGCTCGGTCACAGGCGATCGCAGTCGTGGTTCCCAGCTACAAGGTCATCCGGCATATCCTGGAAGTGATCGCCACCATCGGCCCGGAAGTCACTGCCATCTATTGCGTGGATGATGCGTGCCCGGAACAGTCCGGGCGTTACATCGAGGCGAACAATACCGATTCGCGGGTGCGCGTGCTCTACCACGAAGTCAACCAGGGGGTGGGGGGCGCCACCATGACCGGCTACCGGCAGGCCGTCGCCGATGGCATGGACGTGATTGTGAAGATCGATGGCGATGGCCAGATGGACCCGGCACTGCTGCCCCTGTTCGTGGCACCGATCCTCAGCGGCGAGGCCGACTACACCAAGGGAAACCGCTTCTGGGATCTTTCACACATCAGCCGGATGCCGATGCTGAGGCGCGTCGGCAACCTGGGGCTTTCCTTCCTGGCCAAAGCGTCCAGTGGATACTGGCGGTTGTTCGATCCAACCAACGGCTACACCGCCATTCACGCCGCTGTTGCACAACGGTTGCCGATGGAGGCGATCAGCACGCGTTACTTCTTTGAAACGGATCTCCTGTTCAGGCTCAATGCCATGCAGGCTGTGGTGCAGGATGTCCCGATGGATGCGCGCTATGGCGATGAAGTGAGCAACCTGAAGATCAGTCAGGTACTCGGCGAGTTCGCGCTCAAGCATGCCCGCAACTTCTGCAAGCGCATCGCCTATCGCTATTACCTTCGCGATCTCACCATCGCCTCGCTGGAACTGGTTGCCGCACTGGCACTGCTCGCCGGAGGCGTACTTTACGGCGGCTGGCATTGGATTGTGGCCGCAGGCGAAGGTATTTCTGCGCCTGTGGGAACGGTGGTGCTCCCTTCGATCGCCGTGGTCAGCGGACTGCAGTTCCTGCTCGCCTTCCTCAGCTACGACATCGCCAATCAGCCGGTGACGCCGATTCATCGATCTCTGCTTGGACTTCGGCGCTGACCTGCCGCGTCAGCAGCCTGCACGTCTGCTCGTTGGAGGCTGCCAGAGAAGTATGCACCGAGGGTGGAGTCGTGTGCTGCGGCGCGCTCGATCGGGGGAATTCCGCCCCATGTCTAATCGCATGGCGCTGCTTAGCATTTGTGGATAAGTAAGGTGGTCGACGGCCGCGAGCGTGTCGATACCCACTGCCCGCTGCACATGTGCATTTGTCGAGCAAGGAAGCGCGGCAAGCCATCAGCTAGCAATGGGTGATGGTTACGCTTCATGCGGTCTTCCATGCCTGCCCGGACAACTTGTCCGCAGGAATCTGGTTCTCGCTGGATGATCTCCACTCAACGCTGGTCGCTGCAGTACCGGGTGATGGACACGAGGCGGAGCTTCCTCAAAGGGAGCGCCGATGCGGGCATGGGTATGGCGTGCGAAAGCCTGGTGTTCCGTTGCGCACTGGAGAACCAAACCGTGCATGGCATCGTGGGGTACTTCGGCGCGGTTGAGTTTGCTTCGATTCGCAGCGCGCAGATGACCACCGGTCGTTCGATGCTGGATCTGGGATGACTGATGTTCGCACCCAGCAGTTAATGCCCTTCTTACGGCATGGAAGACCTCGAGGCGGCGGCAGAACCGGCCAGAGAGAAATCTGGCCGGCTTGGGTGGATTAATGAGTTAATGGTGCGTCGGTCCGAGCAGCAACCCAACATCCACCGGACAACCTGGTGTGAAGCTAGGGGGGCCATGCTCGAACTGGATGGCAATGCAGGGCTGTGTGGCGCCATCGCTGCTGCGGGCCTCCCATACGCTGACCCCGCCGCCTTCCTGGATGTCGATGGCCAGATCACCACTGATACCGGCAGGAACAGTGAAGTAGGCGAATGCGTTGTCCTTTACATCCGCCAGCGGCAGATTTCCCAGTGTCGACTTCGAGCCGGCCGCATCCGTGGTGGTCAGGGTGGCAATCCCCTCATTACGGCGGGCGTGTGTCCCGAGCATGAATCCGACCCGTAGCGTCGCGCCCTTGTTGGAAGGAGCGGGATCGGGCAGGTCGAATCGATCACCCGGCTGCACCGGAGCGCTTGGGATCAGCTCGACAGGAACCGATGGGGCCAGTCCGATACTCTCGGCGAGATCCCGACGCGCATAGTAGGGGGTACCTGGCAGGCGCACATATTCGCGGGCGACAATGTCGATGACGCAACCACCGTAAGTCGACCAGGCGTAGCGATCCCAAACGTTCCATTCGTCCAGCATGATCAGCTTGGGTTTGCCGGTCTGGATGTCCTTGCAGGGATCAATGCGGATATCCAGAATCGGCTTGTCGAGGTAGTCGCGCTGCCAAGGCAAATAGAAGTAGTAGCCGGAAGCAGGAAGCCGGTTCGAGGCGATGTACTGGAAGTTCTGGAACGAATAGGCCAGTACCTTGTCTCCAGGCTCGGTCAGGGCTCGGGCAACCTCGGCGAACTCGGTGGTCTCCGGTATGCGGCGCTCCTTCATCAGCTGCTTTTCACCGGGGCCGCCAACGACAAGGCGCGCCAGCAGGACACAGCACAGCACCAGCAGAAGACTACGCTTGCGCGGCGCCTGGGCAGGTGCGCTGGCGACCAGCAGCAGGGGGACCGCCAACGCAGCATATGCGTAGCTGAGGCCATGGAAACCGCCACCCCGTACCAGCAGCGAGCCCAGGGCCAATGCCACAAGTACATGCCGCCACGGAAAGCCCGCCACCCTGGTGGCTGCAGCTGTCAGTGACACGACGATGAGTGTGAGCAGGGTAAGGTTGCCAAGGTCGGAAGTGGCAGTGGAGAACGCCGACGCGATGTACTGCCAGCTGGTTTGTCCACCTCCATACTGCGACAGCAGCGTTGAATTCATGTACAGGTGGAAGGCGATGAAGCCCTTCACCGAGCCCACCATTACAAGGAAGACTAGGTTGAATGCGACGCCCGCCGCTGCCCCAATCATCACGCTGCGCCAGTTGTCCCGTCGCAACGACGCCAGCAGCAGCAGCGCTGCAGCGGGAACATACGTCACAGCAAGGAATGGCAGCGAGGCGACGAGTGCGCTGCCGAGTACTGTTCCCACCTTGCCGCAAGTGCGGACGTCAACCAGAAGCGGCAGAAGCCAGCTGGACAATGCAAGGCTGAGCATCAGCCCACACATCACCTGATAGATGTAGGAATGGCCGAAACTCGATGGCAGGAAGCCGACGTAGACGGTGGCTACCAGCAGTACGTAGGTGACACGGGCGCTGACATGCTTGTCGCGGATCAGTGGAGAGAAGAACAGGCTCGCCAGAGCGCCAAGTTGCAGCAGTGCAATGAATACGCGATGTGCGGGGATGGAATGACCGCCCACCAGTTCAACGACCATCCCAGGTAGGAAGGTAAGCGGCCCGTGGTGGTTGAAGATGTCGCGATAGAGTGAGCTGCCAGCCACCATCATCTTGGCCGCGACGATGGTTTCCGATTCATCACCCCATTCGATGAAATGCAGCAGCCGATATTGATAAGCCAGAACCGCAAGCAATCCCAACATGCCCAGCGCGATGGCAGCTACCGCCGTCCAGTCGCGTTCACGGTCATCAGATATCCGCAACGGATTCATGCCTTGCTCCGGTGCGCAGGGTTGTAGCGGCCGGCGATGGTTGCCAGCAGCACCTGCATGACCTTCAGATTGCCGCGGAAGCTGCTGATCTTGGTGGGTACTTCACCCTTGGGGTAGCAACGTGCAGTCGGCAGCTCAACGCAGCGGAAGCCGAGCTTCGGGGCACGGTAGGACAGATAGGCCAACAGTTCGTAACCGTCGAATACATCGCGGAATACGTCGATGCCAGGGTCCACCAGGAGGCTGCGGCTGTACGCACGAAATCCCTGTGTTGTATCGGTCCAGCCGAATCCGGAGAAAAGACTCAGCAGTGGTGCATGAATCAGGCGGATCGCGATGTAACGGGACAAAGGCGTATTCTCGGCAAAGCCGCCTGATATGAAACGCGACGCCTGCACGAAGTCGACTCCCCGTTCGAGCGCTTCGATGAACGCAGGGATGGGTGCGGGATCGTCCTTGTTGTTTCCATCAATGGTGACTATTCCGGTGTAGCCGGCGTCCAGGCAGAAATCGTAGGCGCAACGCAACTGTGCACTGAGTTTCCCTGGCCCGGTCTTGACCAATAGCGCGCTGACGTCGTGTTGCTTCAGGAAAGATTCGGCCAAGGAGCCGTCCGTGCTTCCGCCATCGACGATGATGATATCGGCAATATCGGCGATGCCGACTTCCTTCATGCGCATCAACAGCGAGCGGATGCGTTCGCCTTCGTTGATCACCGGAATGACCACGGCATGATTCCGATGCTTCGGAGCCAACACGGTACACCGGTAGATGGGAACCTGGCGCAGGCGGGGCGGTGATGAATGTTGTGCTTCGGGTAGGGATGTGCTCATTTCGGATTCGTAGGTAATGAAGTCAGCGGGGAGCGTGGAAGGTAATCAGGATCACGCCGGACAGAATCAGCACGATGCCAGCCAATGTCGTCCAAGGCATGGCTTCGCGGAACACAACCACTGAAATGCAGGCAACGACAGCGATGGCCCCTGCCGTCGAGATCGGATGGGCGACATTGAGCGGAAGCCTCCCCAATGACATTGAATAAAGCACGAAGGCGCCACCATAGAGCGACAGGCCGGCCCAGAAGGGCCAGTTGCGGAGTGCCCCGACGGGATCTTCCAGCGACGGGAACTGGCGTGGAGCACTTACCGCGACCTTGACCAATGCACTGGCAGCGGCGTTGCACAAGATGGCCAGGAGGAGGATCAGCCACTTGTTCATGCATGCTCTCCGCTCTGGGCGGCACCGTACTGCCCGAGCGCGAAGACCAGCGCGCGCTCGATTCCGGCGATACCATCGTTGGGCGGCAGCATCTCGATGGTAAGAGGCCTCGTGCCGAGGTGCTTCCCTATCAGTGCGGCCAGCGGATCATGATCGCTGGTCATCGAGCCCAATTCGGCCAGGTTTGGTTCACTGAGGTGGACGTGGCCGATGATCGGGGCATAGCGTGGTAGTAGGTGTGCGGGTTCTTCTCCATTCATGAAGACTGCCCCGGTATCGAGTTGCATCTGGACGTGCCTGTGGCCGGTCAGTGCAACCACCTCGGCTGTCGAGGCCGTGGTCGTCATGAAGTTGGCTCCGTAATGCTCGGGATTCGGCTCAAGGCAAAGTACGACACCTTCTGCTTGGGCCAGATCGCCCGCCTGGTGGAAGAAGGTGGCCCCGATCTGGTTGGCGGCCTCTACCGACAGATCGCCACGATCTCTGTTGCGTGGCGAGCCAAACACAAGGCGGCCAGCCCCAAGCCGGGCAGCGATCCTGAACACATGGCGCAGATGCTCCAGCAGTTGCTGCTGCACGCATTGGTCGGCAAACACATTCAGCCCCTGGGTTCCAAACAGAAGGGCTTGCATTCCCGCAATGCTTACGCCACGGTCAGCCCACCATCTGCGCACGTAGTCAATGCTGGCATCGGCTGTCTCTGAAGGCGCCGGAAAATACTTGCTGTGTGCGACGTCGATGTGGTGCACGCCATGCCTTCCAAGCAAGTCCGCGACGGCACTGTCCTGATCGCGGTCCCAGGCGATGTTGGAAATCGAAATGCTCATTCCAGCGCTGCCTTGCGAGGCTCGGACTGGTGATATGCCCGGATCGCGGTAAGGGTGGCCCGCCTGTCGTACTGGTATCCTGGCGCTCCTGCGCCATCCAGTGCATGCTGGCTGCGCATGTCGTAAAGCGCCGGCAACGTTTCGGGTGCATGGTCGAATGCCACGCCGAAGGCTTCACGCGCTACTTCTGCGACGCTGACCGGCACGCTGGTTAGATGGAGTAGATCTATCTGCGCCTTTTCCGCAGCGATCAGGTCTCCGTACAGATTCACCATCGGGTAGAACTGGAAGCGAGAACGGCTGTCGATCGCGCTGACATTGTTGTCATTGTGGAAATCGAACAGGATGTTCTTGCGCAGGCCGGGTCCGACCAGGCCGGGTAGGCGAACGATCAGCCGCGAAGCAAAGCGTGACTCGACGAACTCTTCGAGCCGGCGGCGATGCAACCCATAAGGATGGAGGCCTTCGGTCTGCACGACCGTCGATTCATCCACGGCGATTGGTGATGCGAATACATCCACCGTGCTGATCAGGATGAAGTGCCTGCACTTGACCTTTTCCAGCGATCCGATCAGCTTCTGGATATTGGCCCAGTCTGCTTCCGGTTCGCGGTTGGCGATCCATTTCTGTGCCGGGGCAGCCGAGCAGATCACCGTGTCATACGTATTGGAATCGATATCCTGGATGTTGCTGGAATTGAACAGGTGGTCGAAGGCCGTCTGGCGCTTCAGTGTTGAACCCACGAACCCGGTGTGGCCGATCAGCGCGAGTGACATGAATGGAATCTCCTGGAATCCTGGATGAGCCTCGCTGGATGAGGCGACCATGGGAAGGCGACTGTACTGCGGGCGGCTAGGCCCTAGACAGTGGTCGAAATCTTGAACGAAACGGTGTCCAGATGAGCGATGACGTCATAGATGTTGTCGAGCTTGCCGCCGAGGATTGATGCGAAACCGGGCAGGGCAGGATAGGTTTCGAACAAGATCGGACGGCCATCGTCTCCCTCGTTCTTCATCAGAATCGTCTTCACTTCAAAGAGAGATTCGAGATGGACTGCCGACGACATCGCCGGAACGTAGCGCGCTACATCCCTCAGCATGCGGTCATAGCGACTGGCCTTGGGGTAGTCGGACAGTTCGATGTAAGGATCACGGGAGGCGTCATCCATCCACGATTTGTGCGGCGTATAGCGCACATGTGAAAGGGTGCTTGCCTTGCGCGCGGGGAACGGCATGATTGAGAAGAATGGACCATCCATTACCGTGATCGCCATCCCCTCCAGTGCGCCGGGCAGCTGGATAAGGGCCATCTCGGTGATCTCATGCTTCAACCTGGCTTCGGTTCCGCCATGGGGACCGTTGATCAGGTTCAATCCTGCATAGGTGCAATTGAATACGTATGGTGCGCGGAGGAGGCTTTCATCGCCGCCACCGGTCTTCTGTAGATTCACCTGGATCGCGCCGTCGCCGAGTGGAGCAACCGAGACGACTTCGCACCCGAGCTCGGTGCGGACGTCGCTGGCTTGCAGCCGTTGTTCGATCATTTGGCGGATCACGTCCGTGTTGAATCCGTACTCCTCTGTGATGAATGCCCGTTCGATCAGCTGGCTGTCGAACAGTGCTTGGTACGCCGGCGGAGCAGGTTCAAGAGGGGCTGAGATGGACTGGCAGAAACGCACGAACTGCGCGGAAGTCACCTTTGAGTTGCGGCGCGCGATCGCGTACAGTTTGACGAAGTTGGTCTGGACCGCCGAGTCCCATTCCCGCATGAAGCGCGGCAGGTTTACCCGGCTGCGGTAGGCGGTAGTGAAGCTGCGCGGGTAGTGATAGCCGTTGTGTACGCGTGCCTGGTTCGAAAACGATGCGCGCTGCATGAGGCTGCGTTCACGCTCGATCAGGATCACACGCCGCATGTCGCGCTCACTGGCCAGATAGCTGGCAATCACCGCGCCATAGAATCCGCCACCAATGACGACGGCGTCGGCATCCATTTGGGCTGGCAAAGAGGTGTCAGACATTCTCACGACGGAGCGGCGAATGGTCTACGTTGATCCTTTCCAGGCGATCCAGACGGGCACTGGTGAACTCTTGGGCGACGTGGTAAGAGGGGCCCTCGCTGGTGAGGGATGCCATGTGAAGGATGTATTCACCAAGCACAAGCAGGACCAGCGAAACCAACAGGAACATGCCCGACTGCTGCAGTGAAAGGCTGACCCAGCCCGGTGCCACATCAGGTTTGAATGCGGCCACGGCGATCACGTAAATCGAATACAGTAAATTGGCCGCAGCGCCGAAAGTGGAGAGTATGGTAACCAGTCGCATGGGCAGGCGCGTGTTCGACACGAGCAGCCGCATTCCGCGATCGATGCTTTGCCCTAGCTTTTTCGGCGGGTTGGCTGTCGGTGCGTGACGGTAATTCAGGTTGGCGCGGGTAAAGCCAGCGGTTACCGGGAGCAGCCGGTAGATGGCAGCAGGTCGAGGGTGCTGGAGGATGTAATTGATGACCTTCTTGCTCAGCACCCGATACTGGGGCGCTTCGGTTCCTGGGTTGACACCGTTGAGCCACCGGAAAACGAGATTGAACGCCGCGTTTGCGACGCGGTAGCTGGCCGAAAGCCGTGGTTTCATCTTATTGCTGGCAAAGACCACGTCAATGCCGGCCGTCGCAGGTTCCAGCATGCTGCGCAGGAAACCGACATCATCAGTCAGCGGGTCAAGCACGGCCACGAAATCGCCCAACGCCCCTTCCGCACCTGCCCAAGCCGCCGTCTCCCAGGCAACTGTTTTCGTAAGTACGTACACTTGAACGTTTGGTAGTCCGTCTTCCGAGGTGAGGCGGCGAAGCAATGCCACGCTCTCATCTGAAGACCCGTTGTCGACTACGATGATTTCATAATCCGTGGCGAGGTTGGCCAGTTCAGTGCATGCGTGCGACAGCAGAACTTCCAAGCGGGACGCTTGATTATGAAGTACGTAGACAACCGAAATGAACGCTGGAATTGGTGCTGACATACGGCCCCCGCCGGTGCAATGCGTCGAGATCTGACGCATTCAGTCAAACCGGCAGTGTATCGCCAACTACAACGATAGGATAGCGCTACTCAGGGCACACCAGGAGCACGGACGAACTACGCCGATTCCCTGAATACGAAGCGGGAGAAGACTAGGTAGTTCCAACCCGCGATCATGCCCATCACCGCGAATTTGGCGAGCAGGGGATGCACTCCTGCAGGGCCTGTCAGCAGGTAGATGGCGAGGTTGCCCAGGCCCAGGTTGATTGCTGCAACGAGACCATAGGTGGCCAGCTCGCTGCCGAGGTGCCCCGAGCTTTGAAAAACCCAGCGTCGGTTCAGCGCGAAGCTGACGATGAACCCGCAGCCGAAGCTTATCGACTGGCTTGCCAGCAGCCAGCTACTGCCAAGCGTGAGCTGCAGAGCGATGAAAGTGGCGTATTCGACTCCGGCGGCGGAACCGCCGGAGATCACGAAGCGAAGCAGTCGCTGGTTCATGGAGGTCTGCAGATACCCGGATGTCCTTGAACATCCGGATACGGGGCGGTATGGCTTGGGCGGTGTCGCCGCCCAAGGATATCAAAGCGCCTTTTCCAGCTCCGGCAGGATCGCAAATAGATCCCCAACCAAGCCGATATCGGCAATCTCAAAGATCGGCGAATCCGGATCCTTGTTGATCGCCACGATCGTACCGGCGTCCTTGATGCCGGTCAGATGCTGGATCGCACCGCTGATGCCCACCGCCACATACAGCTCCGGGGCGATGATCTTGCCGGTCTGGCCCACCTGCAGGTCGCTGGGCACGTAGCCGGCATCGACCGCGGCGCGCGAGGCACCGACGGCGGCGCCGAGCTTGTCGGCCAGCTGGAAGATGACCTTGAAGTTCTCTTCCGAACCGACGCCGCGGCCACCGGAGACCACGCGCTTGGCGCTCTGCAGGTCCGGGCGGTCGCTGGCACCGGCGGCCAGGCCGATGAAGCGGGTGTGGCTCGGCAGGGCAGCATCGACGCTGGCCGCTTCAACGGCGGCACTGCCACCCTGGGCGGCTTCCGGCCACGAGGCGGCACGCACGGTGGCGACCACGATCTGGTCGGCCGGGACTTCCACGGTGATGATCGCGTTGCCGGCGTAGATCGGGCGCTTGAAGGTGTGGCTGCCTTCGACGGTCATCAGGTCGGAGACCTGGTTGACGCCCAGCAGGGCGGCCACGCACGGCATCAGGTCCTTGCCGAAGGTGGTCGACGGGCCGAACACGTGGGTGTAGCCCTTGGCCAGCTGCGCGATCTGCGGCGCCAGCACCTGGGCGATGGCCTGCGCGTTGGCAGCGTTGGCCACGGTCAGAACCTTGGCGACGCCAGCGATCTTCGCGGCCTCAGCGGCAACGGCGGCCGGGTCGGCGGCCAGCACCAGCACGTCGATGCTGGCACCGCTGATGGCGGCAGCAGCGCTTACGGTCTTGGCGGTGGCGGCGTTGAGCTTGCCGTCGTGGTGTTCGGCGATGACGAGAATCCTGCTCATTACAGCAACCCCTTCTGCTTGAGTGCGGCCACCAGTTCAGCCGCGTCCTTGACCATCACACCCTTGCTGCGCTTGGACGGCGCGGCATACTGGGTGGTCTTGAAGGTATCGGCGGCTTCAACGCCCAGATCGGCCAGCTGCAGGGTCTCCAGCGGCTTGGCCTTGGCCTTCATGATGTCCGGCAGCTTGATGAAGCGCGGCTCGTTCAGGCGCAGATCGGTGGTGACCACTGCCGGCAGGTCCACTTCCAGCGTTTCCAGGCCGGCGTCGACTTCGCGGGTCACCGTGGCCTTGCCATCAGCAATCTCCAGCTTGCTGGCGAAGGTCGCCTGCGGGCGGCCCCACAGCGTGGCCAGCATCTGGCCAGTCTGGTTGGCGTCGTCGTCGATGGCCTGCTTGCCCAGGATCACCAGGTCCGGCTGTTCCTTCTCGATCAGCTTGAGCAGGGTGCGTGCGGCGGTCAGCGGCTGGATGGCCTGGTCGGTAACGACGTGAATGGCGCGATTGGCGCCCATGGCCAGGCCGTTGCGCAGGTGCGCCTGGGCATCGGCCGGGGCGATGGTGGCGACCACCACTTCGCTGGCAATGCCCTTGTCGCGCAGGCGCAGGGCTTCTTCCAGGGCGATTTCATCGAAGGGATTGGGTGACAGCTTGACGCCGTCGGTGACCACGCCGGAACCGTCCGGCTTGACCTGAATGCGGACGTTGTAGTCCACCACGCGCTTGTACGCGACGAGGATTTTCATCTGGTACGGGGTCCTTCAGTAACGGGGAGAACGTCCGGTCCTGCAGCAGCAACCGGTTCGGGGGTGGGATCCCGATTCTAGCTGGCTTGGGACGACCATGCGAACGCGTATGGTCATGTTGCGATGCGGCATGGCTCGCGTGAGTATCGTGCGTCGTTCACGTCACGCAGGCAGTCGTGAAGACGAACCACATGTATCCTGTGCCGCTGTGTCGGGCGCTTCATAGCGCCCCTTGGATGAATTTCGATCAGGAGAACAGGTAGTGCCCACATGGCTTGTCACCGGCGGCGCCGGATTCATTGGCGGTAACTTCGTTCTCGAGGCCGTCGCGCGCGGCGTCAAGGTCATCAACCTCGATGCGCTGACCTACGCCGGCAATCTGAAGACCCTGTCCAGCCTGGACGGCAACCCGAATCACGTGTTCGTGCAGGGCGACATCGGCGATCAGGCGCTGGTCACCCGCTTGCTGGCCGAGCACCGGCCGGACGCCGTGCTCAACTTTGCTGCCGAGAGCCACGTGGATCGCTCCATCGACGGTCCTGGCGCCTTCATCCAGACCAACGTGGTGGGCACCCTGGGCCTGCTGGAGGCGGTCCGTGACTACTGGAAGGCGCTGCCGGCCGAGCAGGGCGCGGCCTTCCGCTTCCTGCATGTGTCCACCGATGAGGTGTATGGCACCTTGGGTGAGACCGGCAAGTTCAGCGAAACCACCCCGTATGCGCCCAATTCGCCGTACTCGGCGTCCAAGGCGGCTTCGGACCACCTGGTCCGTGCGTTCCACCACACCTACGGGTTGCCGGTGCTGACCACCAACTGCTCCAACAACTATGGCCCGTACCACTTCCCGGAGAAGCTGATCCCGCTGGTGATCGCCAAGGCGCTGGCCGGCGAGCCGCTGCCGGTGTACGGCGATGGCAAGCAGGTGCGCGACTGGCTGTTCGTCTCCGACCACTGCGAGGCGATCCGCACCGTGCTGGCTAAGGGCCAGGTCGGCGAGACCTACAACGTGGGCGGCAACTCGGAAAAGCAGAACATCGAAGTGGTGCAGGCCATCTGCGCACTGCTGGACCAGCGCCGCCCGCGTGCGGACGGCCAGCCGCGCAGCAGCCAGATCACCTACGTCGCCGACCGCCCCGGCCATGACCGCCGCTATGCGATCGATGCCTCCAAGCTGAAGAACGACCTGGGCTGGGAACCGGCCTACACCTTCGAGCAGGGCATCACCTTCACCGTCGACTGGTACCTGGACAACCAGGAATGGGTCAACGGCGTGCTGGACGGCAGCTACCGCCTGCAGCGCATCGGCACCGCGGCCTGAACCCAGGAGACACCATGACCCAGCGCAAGGGCATCATCCTCGCCGGTGGCTCCGGCACCCGGCTGTATCCGATCACCAAGGGCGTCAGCAAACAGCTGTTGCCGGTGTATGACAAGCCAATGATCTACTACCCGCTCAGCGTGCTGATGCTGGCGGGCATCCGTGAAGTGCTCATCATCAATACCCCGCACGAACAGGCGTTGTTCCAGCAGTTGCTGGGCGATGGCTCGCAGTGGGGCATGGACATCCAGTACGCCGTGCAGCCCAGCCCCGATGGGCTGGCCCAGGCGTATCTGATCGGCCGCGACTTCGTGGCCGGCAAGCCAAGCTGCCTGGTGCTGGGTGACAACATCTTCCACGGCCACGGCCTGCGCGAGGTGCTCAAGCGCGCCGATGAGCGCACCGACGGTGCCACCGTGTTCGGCTACTGGGTGAATGATCCGGAACGCTACGGCGTGGCTGAATTCGACAAGAGCGGCAAGGTCATCGACCTGGTCGAGAAGCCGGAGAATCCGCGTTCGAACTATGCGGTGACCGGCCTGTACTTCTATGACGGCAATGCCAGCGCGCATGCCGCCGACCTGAAGCCGTCGCCCCGTGGCGAACTGGAGATCACCGATCTCAACAAGCGCTACCTGGCCGAAGGCAACCTGCATCTGGAAGCACTGGGCCGCGGCTATGCCTGGCTCGATACCGGGACCCACCAGTCGCTGCTGGAAGCGTCCAACTTCATCGAGACCATCCAGACCCGGCAGGGCCTGCAGGTCTGCTGCCCGGAGGAAATCGCCTTCGGCCAGGGCTGGATCAACGCCGAACAGCTCGAAGCGCTGGCGGCGCCGCTGATCAAGAATGGCTACGGCCAGTACCTGCACAAGCTCGCATTGCGTGGAGTTGTTCCGTGAAAGTGATTGAAACCAAGTTGCCCGGTTGCGTGGTGATCGAGCCGGCGGTGTTTGGCGATGCCCGCGGCTATTTCTTCGAGACCTGGAATGCCGAGCGCTTTGCCGCGCTGGGCCTGCCGGATCGCTTCGTGCAGAGCAACGTGTCGACGTCAGCGCAGGGTGTGCTGCGTGGCCTGCATTACCAGTGGCCGCGCCCGCAGGGCAAGCTGGTCAGCGTGCTGGAAGGCGAGGTCTATGACGTGGCCGTCGACATCCGTCGCGGCTCGCCGACCTTCGGCCAGTGGGAAGCGGTGGTGCTGAGTGCGGAGAACAAGAAGCAGTTCTGGATTCCGGAAGGCTTCGCCCACGGCTTTGCAGTGCTGTCCGAGCGCGCGGTGTTCAGCTACCTGTGCACCGAGGTCTACCTGAAGGACTTCGACGCCGGCGTGCGCTGGAACGATGCCGACATCGCCGTGGACTGGCCGGTCAGTGCACCGACCCTGTCGGCCAAGGACGAGAATGCGCCGTTCCTGAAGGACATCGCTGAAGACCGCCTGCCGGTCTACACCGCCGCCCAGGGCGCGCCATGACCGTGCTGGTGTTCGGTGGCAACGGCCAGGTCGGCCAGGAGCTGCTGCGCGCGCTGGCGCCGCTGGG
Organism: Stenotrophomonas sp. Sm10; assembly: GCF_030985515.1. NCBI lineage: Bacteria > Pseudomonadati > Pseudomonadota > Gammaproteobacteria > Lysobacterales > Lysobacteraceae > Stenotrophomonas > Stenotrophomonas sp. Sm10. The sequence continues at coordinate 18,440 of NZ_JAPTFO010000026.1, read as the reverse complement.
CAAGGTGGTCGCGACCACCCGCAGCGGCACTCTGCCGGATGGCAGCGCCTGCGAAACCGCCGATTTCGGCCAACCTGAAAGCCTGCCGGCCCTGCTGGACCGTCTTCAGCCGTCGGTGGTGGTGAATGCTGCGGCCTATACCGCCGTTGATCGTGCCGAGCAGGATGTGGAAGCTGCGTTTGCGGCCAACGCGCAGGCGCCTGGCATGATCGCGCGTTGGTGTGCGGCCCATGGCGTGCCGTTCGTGCATTACTCCACCGACTACGTGTTCGATGGCCAGGGCACCGCGCCGTACCGCGAGGACGAGCCGACCGCGCCGCTGGGTGTGTATGGCACCAGCAAGCGCGATGGTGAGGATGCGGTACGCGCAGCCGGCGGTCGCCACCTGATCTTCCGCACGGCCTGGGTGTATGCCTCGCATGGGGCAAATTTCCTGCGCACCATGTTGCGCGTCGGCGCCGAGCGCGACCAGCTGCGTGTGGTGGCCGACCAGGTCGGTACGCCGACGCCGGCCGCGCTGATCGCTGATGTTACTGCGCAGGCGCTGCGGCATCCGGGCCAACTGTCCGGTACCTGGCACCTGACCGCCAGCGGCCAGACCAGCTGGCATGGGTTCGCCGAAGCGATCTTCGCCGAAGCGCTGGTTACCGGCGTGTTGGTGAAGGTGCCGGCGGTCGAGGCGATTCCCAGTTCCGAGTATCCGACCCCGGCCAAGCGCCCGGCCTGGTCGGTGCTGGACAACCGCAAGCTGCAGCAGGATTTCAGCATCGTACTGCCGAGTTGGCAGGATGGCCTGAAGCGGGTGATGGCGGAGATTGCCTGACCCGGCAGGCGGCGTGCCGACCAACGGTCGGCACCCACCCCGACCAACGGTCGGTCGCCTCCAGCGGGCGCCGGGTCAGCTGCGCCCGTAGGTATCCTCGAAGCGCACGATGTCGTCCTCGCCAAGGTAGCTGCCGGACTGCACTTCGATCAGTTCCAGCGGCAGCTTGCCCGGGTTGCGCAGGCGATGGGTCACGCCCAGCGGGATGTACGTGCTCTGGTTTTCGCTGAGCAGGATCACTTCGTCGCCGCGGGTCACTTCTGCGGTGCCGCTGACCACGATCCAGTGCTCGGCGCGGTGATGATGCATCTGCAGGCTGAGTGTGCCGCCGGGCTTGACCGTGATGCGCTTGACCTGGAAGCGTGCACCATTGTCGATTGAATCGTACGCGCCCCACGGGCGGTAGACCTTGCGATGCCACGTGGCCTCGCTGCGGCCTTCGGACTTCAGCTGACCAACAACGGTCTTGACCTCCTGCATGCGGTCGGCCCTGCCGACCAGCACCGCGTCGTCGGTCTCGACGACAATCACGTCATCCAGGCCGACCAGTGCCACCAGGCGCTGTGCATAGGCATAGGTGTTGCGGCAGTCGATGGCGATCACATCGCCCTGGTGGGCGTTGCCATCGCCGTCCTGCTGCGAGACATCGCGCAGGGCTGTCCACGAGCCGACATCGTTCCAGCCGGCGTCCAACGGAATCACCACGGCGTCGGCGGTTTTTTCCATCACGGCATAGTCGATGGAATCAGAGGGAACGGCGGCGAAGGCGTCCTTGTCCAGGCGGGTGAAATCCGAATCGCGGCGGGCCTGCTGCCAGGCCTGGCGGCTGCCGGCCAGCATGCCGGGCTGGAAGCGCTCCAGTTCCTGCAGGTAGCGCGAGGCCTTGAACAGGAACATGCCGCTGTTCCAGTAATACTGGCCGCTGCTGACGTAACCGCTGGCGGTCTCGAGGTCGGGCTTTTCGACAAAGCGCTCGACCGCACGCAGACCCTGCCCATCGGCGGCCTTGATATAGCCGTAGCCGGTTTCCGGACCGGTCGGCACGATGCCGAAGGTCACCAGCTTGCCGGTTTCGGCGGCACTGGCGGCGGCCTGCACGGCGCTGCGGAAGGCGGCTTCGTCGGTGATCACATGGTCCGAGGGCAGCACCAGCAGCAGCGCATCGGCCCCGTCGCGGGTGGCTTCCAGGGCTGCGACCGCGATTGCCGGCGCCGTGTTGCGGCCAACCGGTTCCAGAATGATGGCCGCCGGCTCGGCGCCGACCTGCTGCAGCTGCTCGGCAGCGACAAAGCGGTGCTCCTCGTTGGCGATCACCAGCGGGCCATGCGCGGCGATCGGCGCCACCCGTTTCCAAGTGGCCTGCAGCATCGTCAGTTCGCCCGCCAACGGCAGGAACTGCTTCGGGTACGCCTCGCGCGACAGCGGCCACAGGCGGGTCCCGGAGCCACCGGACAGAATGACGGGCTGGATGATGCTCATGGTCGTCCTTGATTACTGCTGGATTAGGCGGGAAATTTCGTCGGTACGCGCCTGCATCAGCGCGGCGTCACCACGGGCTTCGACATTCAGGCGCAGCAGCGGTTCGGTGTTGGAGCTGCGCAGGTTGAAGCGCCAGCCGCCGAAGTCGGCACTGATGCCGTCGGTGTGATCCAGTACCGGTGATTGCGCCGCGAAGTGCTCCATCACGCGGGCCACGGCAGCCTTGGCATCGGCCACCTTGAAGTTGATCTCGCCACTGCACGGATAGGCCGCCATGCGGTCTTCGACCCACTCGGCCAGTGAGCGGCCGCTCTCGGAGATCAGCTGCGCGATCAGCAGCCACGGGATCATGCCGGAGTCGGCATAGGCGAACTCGCGGAAATAGTGGTGGGCGCTCATCTCGCCACCGTACACGGCGTCTTCGGCGCGCATCTTTTCCTTGATGAAGGCATGGCCGCTCTTGCACTGCACCGGCACACCGCCCGCCTGTTCGACCATATCCACGGTGTTCCAGACCAGGCGCGGGTCATGCACGACCTTGCCGCCGGGATTGCGTGCCAGGATCGCCTTGGCCAGCAGACCGACCAGGTAGTAGCCCTCGATGAAGCGGCCGGTGTGGTCGAAGAAGAAGCAGCGGTCGAAGTCACCGTCCCAGGCAATGCCGAAATCGGCACCGTGTTCACGCACCGCATCGGCGGTGGCGGCGCGGTTTTCCGGCAGCAGCGGGTTGGGAATGCCGTTGGGGAAGCTGCCGTCCGGTTCGTGGCAGATGCGGATGAACTCGAACGGCAGGTGCGGGGCCAGCAGGTCGACGATCGCGCCCGCGCCGCCGTTACCGGCATTCACCACCAGCTTCAGCGGCTTGAGCCTGCTGGCATCGACATAGCTGAGCAGGTGCTGGATGTAGGCGCTCTTGTCGTGCTGGGCAACCTGCCCGGCACGCGGCGGCTGGGCCTCGGACGTATCGGCGGAAACCGCGTCAGAGATTGCGAACAGGCCGGTATCGGAGCTGATCGGCCGGGCATTCTCCTTGACCAGCTTCATGCCGTTGTAATCCATCGGGTTGTGGCTGGCGGTGACCATCACGCCGCCGGCCGCGCCCAGATGGTCGGTCTGGAAATAGACTTCTTCGGTGCCGCACAGGCCGATGTCGATCACCTCGCGCCCGGTACCACGCAGGCCGGTGGCCAGTGCATCCTGCAGCGCCGGGCTGGTCAGGCGCACATCGTGGCCGAGGACCACTGGACCGGGAGCGAGCTGCGCGGCCAAGGCGACGCCGATGCGGCGGGCCAGGTCTTCGTTCAGTTCTTCCGGCACGCGGCCGCGGATATCGTAGGCCTTGAAGGCGGGCAGGGGCATCGATCAGTTCCTTTGTGAGCTCAGTCCCCAATTGTAGTCCCAGTCATGTATGGGAATCGTTTCCATCGGGGAACGCCACCTGACTGGCGTCCGGAGGTCAGCTTCGCGTCGACCGCTTGCCCGCTTTGCGCAAACGCTTGCCGGGCAGGCCCGGCAACGGCGCCAGCAGCGCCTGCACGTCTTCTTCGCTGAAGCGTGGCCCCGTAGCGCCGCCGCCTTCGAGAATGGCGTCGGCCAGCGTGGCCTTGCGCTCCTGCAGCTCGGCAATCCGTTCTTCGATGCTGCCTGCGGCGATCAGCCGGTAAACGAACACCGGCTGCTGCTGGCCGATGCGATGGGCGCGATCGCTGGCCTGGTTTTCGGCCGCCGGATTCCACCACGGGTCGAAGTGGATGACGGTATCGGCAGCGGTCAGGTTCAACCCGACGCCACCTGCCTTCAGGCTGATCAGGAATACCGGCACCTCGCCCTGCATGAAGCGCTGCACCGGCGTGGCCCGGTCCTGGGTGTCGCCGGTCAGGGTCACATAGGCCAGCCCGAGCTCCTCCAGCGCCTGCGCGATCAGTGCGAGCATGCCGGTGAACTGCGAGAACAGCAGGATGCGCCGGCCTTCCTCGACCATCGACGGCAGCATCTCGCGCAGCAGGTCCAGCTTGGCTGAGCCCGCATTGCGCGCCGGGGCATCACCAGGCAGCAGGCGCGGATCGCAGCAGACCTGGCGCAGCTTCAGCAACGCATCCAGTACCACGATGTGGCTGCGCGCCAGCCCGCTGCCGCTGATGGCTTCGCGCACCTGCCTTTCCATCGCTGCGCGCACGGTTTCATAGAGATCACGCTGGCCGCTCTCCATTTCCACCGCGCGGGTAATGACGGTCTTGGGCGGAAGCTCTGACGCCACCTGGTCCTTGCGCCGGCGCAGTATGAACGGACGCAGCCGTTGCGCCAGCAAGGTGGCGCGGCGGTGGTCGCTGCCACGTTCGATCGGATGGCGCCAATGCTGGTTGAACTGTTTCTCGCTGCCTAGCAGGCCGGGCAGCAGGAAGTCGAACTGCGTCCACAGTTCGCCCAGGTGGTTTTCCAGCGGCGTGCCGGTCAGGCACAGCCGGTGGCGCGCCTGCAGCGTGCGCAGGGTGATGGCCGCGCGTGACTTCGGATTCTTCACCTGCTGGGCTTCATCCAGAATCAGCAGATGGTAGGTATGTGCCTGCAGCGCCTGCTCGTCGCGCCACAGCAGAGGGTAGGTGGTCAGTACAAGGTCGTGCCCGGGAATCGCCTCGAACAGCGTTTCACGTGCCGGCCCGTGCAGGGTCAGCACGCGCAGGCCCGGGGTGAAGCGTGCCGCTTCGCTCTGCCAGTTGTGCAGCAGCGAAGTGGGCACCACCAGCAGCGTCGGACGGTCCAGGCGACCTGCTTCCTTCTCGACCAGCACATGCGCCAGCGTCTGCACGGTTTTGCCCAGGCCCATGTCATCGGCCAGCACGCCCCCCAGGCCCTGCTGGCGCAGGTACTGCAGCCACGACAGGCCTTCGCGCTGATAGGGACGCAGCGTTGCCACCAGCCCTGCCGGCGGCGGCACTTCGCCCAATGCGGGTGCCTGCATCAGCCGCTGCACCAGTGCCTGGGTGTCCTTGCGCCCGCGGAACTGCAGGCGCGCCGTGTCCTGCAGCGCCTGCAGGCGGCCACGGTCAAGCACAGACAGGCGCAGCGGCGCGCCACGCTGGGCGAACAGATCCGTCAACAGGGCCATGATCGGTTTCAGTCGTGCGGCCCGCAATGCCAGGCGCGTGTTGTCGCCCGCCATCAACAGAATGTTCTCATCATCGCCGATGGCGTCCAGCTGGCCACGCATCCAGCGGGGATCGGACTGCAGCACCTGCTGCAGCAGCGGAACCATCGACACGTTGCGGCCTTCCACCTGGATGTCCAGGCCCAGGTTGAACCAGCCCGCATCCGCCGGGTCCGCCTGGATGTCCAGGTCGATCTCATCCACCCGGGTGATGCGATGGCGGAAATCGTCGTCGGTCTCTACCTTCCAGCCCAAGGCTTCCAGGCGCGGTACGTCGTCCAGCAGGAACCGTGTCCAGTCATGGGTGCGCAGCTGGAACTGAGGTCCTGCGCCCTCCAATGGCGCCCGCGGCGCCGTGTCGCGATGCAGTCCCACCGTGCGCAGCTCGGCCTCGCGCCGTGATTCCTCGGCCAGGTCGCGGGGCAGCAGCGCAAGCTGCCCCTCCGGATCGTGGGCGAACAGGCTCGGATCATCCAGGAACCGCACGTGCTCGTCGTATTCGAAGGCCACGGTGGCGATATCGGCCCATTGCGAAGGGTCGCGTGGGCCGAGCCACGGCGGACGGAACTCGACCGTGTGCAGGCGCAGGACGGGGGTCATCGAACGGATCAGCAGCGTTGGCAGCGTGCTGCTGTCGTCGGGCATGGGGGGCGTATGGTCGATCTGCTGCAGCATCTGCGCCAGTACAGCCGCCACGTGCATGCAGTCGTGGCCGAGCGGGCAGGAACACCGGTTGCGCAGCAGGCTGCGCGGATGGCGAAGACTGGCGGCCAGGTCGATCTCCACCCGGTAGGAGTACTTGGCCGGGATCTTTACCTCAGCGACCAGAATGTCACCGAACAGACGCATGCTATGGACTTCCGACAGGCCATGGTCGCTCATTTCCAGCGTCCGGCCTTCCATCCAGCGGAGCAGGTCTTCTTCGGTGTAGGTATGGGCCATCAACGAGGGTGGGGCGGGCACGGGGCCGGCCATTGGCAGGGGAACCCGGCATTCTACGGAACCCTGTGCGATGCCCGTGCAATGCTGCGGCGCATCCAGGCCCTTCGCCGCCCTCCAGCTAGAATGCGGTCATCCTCAACGTGCAGGGTAGTACAGCAATGCAGCAATCGACTTCCACCGGCAAGCGCAGCAAGCGCTTCGCCAGTGCGGCGGAGGCCCTGCAAGGGGTGGTCGCCGATGGCCAGACGCTGGCCGTGGGCGGCTTCGGCCTGTGTGGCATTCCCGAGGCATTGATCGCCGCGCTGCGCGACAGTGGCGTCAAGGGCCTGACCGTGATCTCCAACAATGCCGGCGTTGATGGTTTCGGTCTGGGCCAGCTGCTGGAAACCCGGCAGATAAAGAAGATGATTTCGTCCTATGTGGGCGAGAACAAGGAGTTCGAGCGGCAGTTCCTGGCCGGCGAGCTCGAGCTGGAATTCAACCCGCAGGGCACCCTGGCCGAACGCCTGCGTGCCGGCGGCGCAGGCATTCCGGCGTTCTTCACCGCCACCGGCTATGGCACTGTGGTGGCCGAAGGCAAGGAAACCCGCGAGTTCGACGGCAAGCACTACGTGATGGAAACCGCGCTGCGCGCCGATGTGGCACTGGTCAAGGCCTGGAAGGCCGACGAGGCCGGCAACCTGGTGTTCCGCAAGACCGCGCGCAACTTCAACCCCGCCTGTGCGATGGCCGGCAAGGTCTGCATCGTGGAAGTGGAAGAGGTGGTGCCGGTGGGTGCCATCGATCCGGACCAGGTGCACCTGCCGGGCATCTACGTGCACCGCATCGTGCACAACCCGCATCCTGAGAAGCGTATCGAACAGCGCACCATCCGCGCGGAGGGCAACTGACATGGCGTGGACCCGCGATGAGATGGCGGCGCGTGCCGCCCGCGAACTGACCGATGGTGCCTACGTGAACCTGGGCATCGGCCTGCCGACCCTGGTCGCCAACCACATCCCCGAAGGCGTGGACGTGTGGCTGCAGTCGGAGAACGGCCTGCTGGGCATCGGGCCGTTCCCGACCGAAGCCGAGGTCGATGCCGACCTGATCAATGCCGGCAAGCAGACCGTCACCGCGCGTGCCGGTGCCAGCTACTTCGGCAGCCACGACAGCTTTGCGATGATCCGTGGCGGTCACGTCAATCTGGCCATCCTCGGCGCCATGCAGGTCACCGACAAGGGCGACCTGGCCAACTGGATGGTGCCCGGCAAGATGGTCAAGGGCATGGGCGGCGCGATGGACCTGGTGGCCGGCGTGCAGCGCGTGGTGGTGTTGATGGAGCACACCGCCAAGAACGGTGAGCACAAGATCCTGGCCGAATGCACGCTCCCGCTGACGGGTGTTGGCGTGGTCGACCGGATCATCACCGACCTGGCGGTGTTCGACGTGACTGACAAGGGCCTGCTGCTGGTGGAGGCCGCGCCGGGTGTCAGTGATGACGAGCTGAAGGAAAAGACCGGCGTCGCATTCCAGCGCGGCTGATCGATACGGGCAAGGGGGGCGCGTTGTGCCCCCTTCAACGTCAGCCGCGTCGGGCGTAGGCGTACTCGTCGCTGCTGGCATCGGCCTCGCCGAGGCAGGCTGCGGCCGTCGCGACGCGCAGTCCAGCGTGTTCGCAGCAGGCACCCAGTACACGTTCAATGGCGTGGGCCAGCGTTCCATCGATCTGGCCCTGCTCGATGTCGAATGCGCTGCGATACAGGTGCGCGTCCAACAATGGGCGCAGGGCCTGCAGCCGCCACCAGCCCATACTGCCGGCGCCGAATAGACTGGTGTCCACGGGCTTTTCCAGTCCAAGGCGCGCCTGCAGCCGTGCCAGTAGGGGGGCATTGCCACCGACGAATTCGGCAACGGGAAGCAGATGCCCTTCGGCGACCACCATGCCCAGGGCGGGGTCGGCCTGGAATGCGGCATGGATGCGTGCGGCACGTCCTCCCCGGACCAGCCGTTGCAGTAGTTCCTGCCGCCACTGATCGCCATCTGTGCGATGGGTCGAGCGCTTCGTGTGCAGTTTCAGCACGACGTCGTGGCCCGTCTGCAGCAACCGCTCGGCAACTTCCAGGAACGGAAGTATGTCGCGACCGTGGTTGTCGACGGCCACGACCTCACCCTCAAGCCCATGCGCCGCCAAGGCCTGCCGGACCTGATCCATCTGCTGCACCGGGGTGGTCACCACGATTGCCCACTCCAGTGCGGCCTCGCGCAGTGCGGTCAACACTTCCGGCAGCGTTTCCAGATACCAGGCGTGCAGATGCACTGCCGGTACCAGGCAGGAGGGCGGTGCTGGCACCAGAGCATCGCGCGTGGCCTGCAGCCAGGCATGCCCCAGCCGCGCATCCGGTTCCAGCACCGCACCTTCGGCCCATTCGTTCCATGCGTTTATGAACACCAGTCGCTGCGCCGGCGGTGCTGCGGAGAGGCGTTCATGGATCGTGGTGCGCAGCCAATCGCGGTAGCCACGCGGAGAGGCGTGCAGGTAGACGCGGCCACGACCGGAACGACGAGCCTCGTTGTCCCAGCCGGGGTTCACGCCGGGGTACAGCGGATAGTCCGGCAGCGGCCGCGCCGCGATGTCGGTGGCCAGTTCGCGCCAGTCGCGGACATCGCCATTGAAATCTGGATTGAGCAGCCACTGTTGCGCCGACAACGAGCGTGGGTTGCTCATGTTCGGCGGGAATTCGACAGCGGCATCGAAGCCGATGTCGCGCGGGTCGGGGCGTTCGAAGCCCTGCACATAGGCCAGGTGGATCTCGCCTACACCGTTGTCGCGGCACCAGCGGCGCCAGCGCTCGGCGGTGGCGCGTGCATCGGGCAGCAGGTTCGGGCGGTAGACCAGCAGCATGGGCCGGCCATCGACCTTCAGCGCACGGCGATCGCGCAGGTACGGCGCCACGTGGGTGATGAAGGCCAGGTCGTCGGCGGCGCTGTGCTGCTGGCCGATCAGGATGTCGTCGTCGCGGCCATCCCAGCGGCGTGCCCAGTTTTCATTGGCCCAGCACAGGCAGAACGGCAGTTCGATGCTGTCGTCGGCCAGCCATTGGCGCAGCGGGTCTTCCATCAGCGTGCGGCCGCTGAACCAGTAGTAATAGAAGCAGAACGCGCCGATGCCATGCTCGGCGGCAAGCCGCGCCTGGTCACGCATCACCTGCGGGTTGCGCAGGTCATAGAAACCCAGATCGGCCGGAAGCCGCGGTTGGATGTGGCCTTCGAACTGTGGCAGCGCGCGGGTGACGTTGCGCCATTCGGTGAACCCCTTGCCCCACCATGTGTCATTCTCGGGGAAGGTGTGGAACTGTGGCAGGTAGAACGCGACCAGTGTGGCGGGCATCGGATCCGGCAGCGCAGCCTTCTGGTGCGGGCGGTAGCCGATCGCGGCCTCGTCGGCGCGCCAGCGGAGTTGCGCACTGGCCCGTGTAGCACCCGCGTCCTGCTGTCCCTTTGGCGGCGAGGGTACCCAGTCGCCGTGCCGTGCCAACAGCCGTGTGCGCAACCGGTCGCGCTGCGCCTGCGGCAGCGGCAAGGCCCGGAACACGGCGCGCAGCAACGGGAACAGCAATTGGCGCAGGCTCATCGGATGGGGCCCCGACAAGTCAGGCAATCGGATGGTATCGGCATCTGGGAAACAGTCATGGGGCCATTTTCGACGCTGCTGGCCACGACGGCAAACGCCGGCGTGCTAGCGTGTGGCCATGCTGTTCCCCCACGACCTGCCCGACGCCGACGTCCAGCTCCTGCCGGGCTGGCTGGCTGCGGCCGATGCCGACCGGCTCGTGTCCACACTGCAGGCCGAAGTTCCGTGGGAGGTCCATCGCATCCGCATGTTCGGCAACTGGGTGGATTCGCCAAGGCTGAGCTGCTGGATTGGCGATCCGCAGGCGCGCTACCGCTATTCCGGGGCTGAATTCGTGCCGCACCCATGGCCACCGGCGTTGCAGGCCGTGCGTGAGCGCTTGCAGGCAGAAGGCTTCGGCCACTTCAACAGCGTACTGCTGAACCGCTATCGCGGCGGCGGCGACTACATGGGATGGCACAGCGATGACGAGCCGGAGTTGGGTCCGGCCCCGGTGATTGCGTCGCTGAGTCTGGGCGCATCGCGTCGATTCCTGCTGCGCCGGCGCGATGATCCGGCGCGCAAGGCCGAGTACCTGCTCGGCCATGGCGATCTGCTGGTAATGGCGGGGCAGACGCAGAGGTTCTACCAGCACGCGCTTCCGAAGATGGCGCGGGTGCAGGGTGAGCGGATCAACCTGACGTTCCGCTGGATTGCGCCGCGCTGATCGATCAGCGCGCGACGTTAGGCTGGTCGGCCTGCCCGCTCACCAGTGTCCACCCCACCACATCCTGCGCCAGCTGCTGCAGGCCACGTTCGAACGCCGCGGTCACCGCCGGTACGTCGGTGCTGCCGACCGGCTGCGCCTGGCGGAACGTACGGTCGGCCACCACGCGCTGGTCGGCGACGTGGATCAGTTTGGCGTTGACCTCGATCACCACGGTCGGCGTGGCCTGGCCCTGGTAATCCGATTCGAAGCGGCGCACGTCGGTGGACAGCTTGTAGTCGGCACGGATGCCGGCGGTGCTGCGCGCCACGCCGCGGATGCGCCCGGAATCCTCGAAGCCGCGCAGCAGGGTGTCCTCGATCATGTCGGTGGCCGGCTGTGCCCAGCTGGCGCCCTTGTAGATTTCCATCTGCGAAGGCGTCGGCCGCACATTGATGCGCGGGCTGTCGACCAGGCGTGCGGCGCTCGGCTTGGCCAGTACCAGCTGCCAGCTGGCCTGTGGCCACGCCGGGTCGGCCTTCACCTGCACCGAGGGCGAGTACAGCGTCACTGCGGTTTTCTCGCTGCTGCCAAGGATGGAGCAGCCGCCCAGCAGGGCGACCATCGAAGCGGCCAGCAGCAGGCGCGGAAGGGGGGGCGGGCTCATTTGGGTTCGAACTCCTTCGGTGCGTCGCGGCCCAGCAGGTAGCGCGCGGGGTTGTTCTCGAGGCGGTCGCTGACCCGGCGCAGGTCGCGGATCAGGCCGCGCAGCTCGGTCAGCGTCGGGCCGAGCTGGCCGAGGCCATCATTGGCGAAGCTGTTGATCGCGGCGCGGTTCTCGCCAAGGATCGAATCGGCGTTGCCGGCGGCCGAGTCGAGCTTGGCCAGGGTGGCATCGAGCTTGTCGATGATGCCCGGCAGCTGCTGCACCAGGTTCCTGTCCAGGCGCTCGATGGTGCCGTTGGTGGTCTTCAGCGTGGTGTCCAGGCTGCGGGCGGCATCGCGCGCGCTGAGCAGCAGCGCCTGGGTACCCTGGTCGCGGTCGGCCAGGCCACCGCTGATGGTCTCCAGGTTGGCCAGCGTGGCATTGATCGAGGCTACATTGCGGTCGCTGAGGATCTGGTCCATGCGCTCGACGATGCGGTTGGCAACATCGGTGATGTTCTGCAGCGCCGACGGCGTGGTCGGTATGATCGGTGCCGGGTCCTTGTTGACCGTGGTCAGCGCCGGCGACTGCGGCGTACCGCCGCTGAGCTGGATGATCGACGGGCCGGTGAGGCTGGTGATCGCCAGCTTGGCGCGGGTATCGGTCTTGACCGGCGTGGTCGAGTTCAGGCGGATGCGTGCGACCACCTGGCGCGGGTCGTCCGGCACCAGGTTCAGTTCGACGATCGACCCGACCGCGATGCCGTTGTACTGCACCGGGCTGCCCACCGACAGGCCGGTCACCGCCTCGCGGAACACCACGCGGTATTCCTGCCAGGTGCGGTCGGAAGAGTACTTGGCCGCCCACAGGCCGAACGCCAGCAGGGCCAGGCCGGTGATCAGGGTGAACGCGCCGATCAGCACGTAGTTGGCTTTGGTTTCCATGGCTCAGGCACTCTCGATCTGTTCGCCACGCGCGGCGCGCGCGCGGGGTCCGTGGAAGTATTCCTGGATCCACGGATGATCCAGTTTCTCGATTTCCGGGAGGGGGGCGTTGGCAACGACCCTGCGGTCGGCCAGCACGGCCACGCGGTCGCAGATGGCGTACAGGGTGTCCAGGTCGTGGGTGATCAGGAACACGGTCAGCCCCAGCGCTTCCTGCAGGGTCTTGATCAGTCGGTCGAACGCGGCCGCGCCGATCGGGTCGAGGCCGGCGGTGGGTTCGTCCAGGAACAGCAGCGGCGGGTCCAGCGCCAGCGCCCGGGCCAGGCCGGCGCGCTTGCGCATGCCGCCGGACAGCTGCGAGGGCAGCTTGTTGATCGCGTCGGCGGGCAGGCCGGCCAGCTTCACCTTCAGCAGTGCCAGCTCGTAATGCCAGCGCTCGGGCAGTTCGCGGTGGTGTTCCTTCAGCGGTACCTGCACGTTCTCGCCCACGGTCAGTGACGAAAACAGTGCGCCGTCCTGGAACAGCACGCCGGTGTTGCGTTCGATGTGCAGGCGGCTCTCGGCGTCGTCGGCACGCGCGTCGCGGCCCAGCACTTCGATCTGGCCTTCGTCGGGCGTGCGCAGGCCCAGGATGGAGCGCATCAGCACCGACTTGCCGGTGCCGGAGCCACCGACCACGCCCAGGATCTCGCCGCGACGCACGTCCAGGTCCAGGTCTTCGTGCACGGTCTGGCTGCCGAAACGGTTGACCAGGCCGCGCACGCGGATGGCCAGCTCGTGGCCGTCGTCGTCCTGCATGGGAATGTCTTCGGGCGTCGGATGCGTGCTCATGTCACCAGCCCATGTGCATGAACCACAACGCCGCGAAAGCGTCGATGATGATCACCAGCGAGATCGTCTGCACCACGCTGGAAGTAGTGCGTTCGCCTACCGACTGTGCCGTGCCTTCGACCTTCAGGCCTTCCAGGCAGCCGATCAGGCCGATCACCAGCGCGAATACCGGCGCCTTCGACAGGCCGACCAGCATGTGCCGCACCTCCATGGTCTCGTGCATGCGCGCGATGTACATCTGCGGCGGGATGTCGAGGTCGAACGCACCGACGGTGACGCCGCCGGCCAGGCCGGCGATCATCGCGATGAAGGTCAGCAGGGGCAGGGTGACCAGCAACGCCAGCAAGCGAGGCAGCACCAGCAGGTCGACCGGGTCCAGGCCCAGCGTGCGCATCGCATCGATTTCCTCGCGCGCCTTCATCGCGCCGATCTGTGCGGTGAAGGCGCTGGCGGTACGGCCGGCCAACACGATCGCGGTCAGCAGCACCGCGAACTCGCGCAGGAAGGCGATGTTGACCAGTTCGACCACGTAGATCTCGGCGCCGAAGTCGCGCAGGATGGTCGAGCCGAGGAAGGCGATCACCGCACCGACCAGGTAGGACAGCAGTGCCACCAGCGGCACCGCATCCAGCCCGACCTGCTCCATCTGGTGCACAGTGGCGGTAAGGCGGAAGCGGCGCGGTTCCTTGACCAGGCGGGCCGCCTTGACCAGGTTCTCGCCGAGGAAACTGCACAGCGCCTTGATGTTGTGGCCGGTGGCATGGACGCTGACACCCAGCCGCTCCAGTGCCGCCAGCACGCCGAAGTCGCGCTTGGGCTTGGGCCGGTCGTCGGCGACTTCCTCGATGGTGCACACCAGCGCCTGGTGATCCGCGCGGAACTTCAGTGCGTCTTCGCCGAGGTCGGCGCGATGGGCCACGCGCAGCACCTGCAGCACGCCGGCCGAATCCATCTTCTCGATGGCGGTGGCATCGATGCCGGTCAGCGTGTCAGGAACGCCACGCAGGACCTCGGCCGCGGCCAGCGCGGTCTTCAAGGTCCAGGTGCCGGACAGGCGGATCACGCCCGGATCATGGGCGTCCTGTTCGAGCTGGGGGGCGTGGTTCGGGGTCACTTGGGCCATTCCGGTCGCAGCATAACCGTTCTGTATTGGCCATCGCGTCGAACTCGGATGAATTTCTCCGGTCAGGCCCCGCCTAGGTAATACTACGGCGCATGTCCGCAGATGCTCACACGATCCCCACGCCCCAGGCCACCTACGCGCAGCGGGTGGCCTTCGTTTCCGAGATCGCCGGACGCCTGCACAGCTATGGCACCACGGCCCAGCGCCTGGAAACGGCGGTGGTGGCACTGGCTCGCCAGCTCGACCTGGATTGTGAACCGTGGTCGAACCCCACCGGCATCATCCTCAGCTTCAGCGATCCGGCGCAGGCGATCGGCTCCAGTGATATCACCCGGGTGATCCGCCTGGCGCCCGGCGAGAACGACCTGCACAAGCTCAGCGTCGCCGACCATATTGCCGAAGAAGTGGCCAACGGCCGGATGAGCATCGCGCAGGGCCACACCGCGCTGCGCCAGCTGGACAAGGATCCGGGCCGGCGCGGCAAGCTGCGCACGATCCTCTCGTTCACCCTTGGCGCGGCCGGCGTGGCCGGCATGTGGAAGCTGCCGTGGCTGGACATTGCGACCGCCGGTGTCATCGGCCTGATGATCGGCCTGCTCGGCATGGTCACCGACCGTCGCCCGGCCACCCGCGAAGCCGCCGAGGCACTGGCCGCGCTGTTGGCTGGCCTGGTCGCCACGCTGGTTGCGTCCTTTATTGGTGCGCTCAACCTCAACACGGTGATCATCGCCTCGCTGGTGGTGCTGCTGCCCGGCATGTCGCTGACCAATGCGGTCAACGAACTGGCCAGCCAGCACTGGGTATCGGGCACCGCGCGCTTTGCCGGCGCGCTGACCACCATCATGAAGCTCAGCGTCGGCGCGATGATCGCGGTGACCCTGGCCGACGTGCTCGGCCTCGACCCGGTGATCCGCGCGGCTCGGCCGCAGGGGCCGTGGGTGGAGTGGGGCTCGCTGCTGACCGCGGCATTCGCGTTCGCGATGCTGTTCAAGGCCAATCGTCGCGACTATCCGTGGGTGATTGCCGCCTCGGTGGCCGGTTATGCGATCTCCAAGTTTGGCGGCCACGCCTGGGGCGCGCCGGCCGGCATCTTCCTGTCGGCGATGCTGCTGACGGCCGGTGGCAATCTGTTCGGTCGTCTGGTCGGGCGTCCGGGCGCGATCATCCGCCTGCCCGGCATCATCATGATGGTGCCCGGCAGCACCAGCCTGCGCGGCGTGCTGACCCTGGTCCAGCAGCAGGACGTGGGCGCCGGCCAGAGCGTGTTCCTTACCGTGCTCAACGTGGTGATGGCACTGGTGGCCGGCCTGCTGTTCGGCAATCTGCTGATGCCCGCCCGCAAGACTCTGTAGAGCCGAGCCCATGCTCGGCTTCGGATATGGATAGCCGAGCGTGGGCTCGGCTCTACAAACAAAAAACGCCGGCTTTCGCCGGCGTTTTTCATTGCATCCCGATCCGGCCTCAGGCCTTCTTGATCAGGAAATCTTCCGGCTTCTTGTTGCCCTTGGCAGTCAGCTCAGCCATCCAGCGCGGCTGCTTGCCACGGCCGGTCCAGGTTTCCTTGGGGTTGGCCGGGTTGCGGTACTTCGGGGCAACCTTGCCCAGCTTGCGGCCGGCGGTCTTCGACGGGGCCTTGGCGGCCGGAGCGGCCTTGCGGGCACGCGTGGCCGGGGCGCTGCCGAACAGTTCTTCGATGGTGTAACCCTCGGTCTTGGCCAGCTTGGTCAGCTGGGCCCGGACCTTGGTGATCGGCCGGCGCTTGGCGACGATGGTCTGCTGCTTCTTGGCGGTACGGATCAGGGCGCCCAGCTCGCGTGCTGACAGGCCGGTCAGGTCAATGCTCATTTACGGTTACTCCGGAAACTAATGTGTGGACGGGACAAGCCAGTCCATGGCGTCGGCGGACAGAATAGAGATGAATTAATCACAGCACAAATGCAGGCGGGTCATGGCGTGGCGGCATGCAGGCGCCGTCGCGGTGATTTTGACCGGATTATGTCCGCTGCAATATCGGGGAAGACCGCGGCAGAAAAAAAAGACCGGGGCAGGGCCCGGTCTTTTTCCTGATCAGCCCTGCAGACGCTGCAGCAGGGAGGCCTTGTCCAGGCTTTCCGCTTCGCTGGCGCGGCGCGAGCGGTATTCGTAGGTACCGGCGGCCAGGCCGCGTTCGCTGACCACCACGCGGTGCGGGATGCCGATCAGTTCCATGTCGGCGAACATCGCGCCCGGGCGCAGGCCGCGATCGTCAAGCGCCGCGTCCAGGCCGGCATCGCGCAGTTCCTGCAACAGGTTGGCCGCAGCGTCGGCCACGGCAGCATCGCCCTTCGGGTTGATCACGCACACCACCACCTGCCACGGCGCCATCGCGTCCGGCCAGATGATGCCGGCATCGTCATGGTTCTGTTCGATCGCGGCAGCTACCACGCGCGAGATACCGATGCCATAGCAGCCCATCGCCATCACCGCCGCCTTGCCGTTTTCATCCAGCACGGTGGCATCCAGCGCTTCGGCGTACTTGCGACCGAGCTGGAACACGTGGCCGACTTCGATGCCACGGGCAATCTTCAGTTCGCCACCGTCCAGTGCGCGGTCACCGGCACGCACGTTGCGGATGTCCGCCACTTCCGGTTCCGGCAGGTCGCGGCCCCAGTTGACGCCGGCCAGGTGGAAGCCGGTTTCGTTGGCGCCGACGACGAAGTCCGACATCGCCGCCACTTCGCGATCGGCGACCACGCGAATGGGCTTGCCCGGGGCGACCGGGCCAAGGAAGCCCGGCACGCTGCCCAGATGCTCGGCGATCTCCGCCTCGCTGGCGAAGCGCTGTTCGTCCAGGCCGGCAACCTTGGCCAGCTTGATCTCGTTGACTTCATGGTCACCGCGCACCAGTACCAGCACGAACTGCTGTGCCTTTCCTTCACCCGCGATCAGCGCCACCGACTTCACCGTGCGCTGCAGGTCGATGCCGAGCAGGGCCGCGACCTCCTCGCAGGTCTTCTGGGTGGGGGTGTCGACCTTGCGCATGGCTTCGCTGGCGGCCGCACGCGGCGCCGGATCGGCGGCAATCGCCGCTTCCATGTTGGCCGCGTAGTCCGAGCCGGTGGAGAACACCAGCGCGTCTTCACCGGAATCGGCGATCACGTGGAATTCCTGCGACGCATCGCCGCCGATTGCGCCGGAGTCGGCCTGCACCATGCGGAAGTCCAGGCCGAGGCGGGTGAAGATGCGGCTGTAGGCCGACTTCATGTTCTCGTATTCGCGCACCAGGCACTCGTCGTGCAGGTGGAACGAATAGGCGTCCTTCATCAGGAACTCGCGCGAACGCATCACGCCGAAACGCGGGCGGATCTCGTCGCGGAACTTGGTCTGTACCTGGTAGAAGTTCACCGGCAGTTGCTTGTAGCTGGACAGCTCGCTGCGCGCGAAGTCGCAGGCGGCTTCCTCGGCGGTCGGGCTGTAGCAGAACACCTGGTCCTTGCGGTCCTTGATCTTCAGCAGCTGCGGGCCGAACTTCTGCCAGCGCCCGGTCTGCTCCCACAGTTCCTTCGGCTGGATGGTCGGGATCTGGAATTCCACGGCACCGGCGCGGTCCATTTCCTCGCGCACGATGCGCTCGACCTTGCGCAGCACGCGCAGGCCCAGCGGCGACCAGGTGTACAGGCCCGATGCCAGCTTGCGGATCATGCCCGCGCGCAGCATCAGCCGGTGGCTGGTGAGCTCGGCGTCGCTGGGGGTTTCCTTGGTGGTGTGCAGGTGGAACTGGGAGAGGCGCATCGTCGGCTTCGGATAACGGCAGAGACGCCTATTCTGCCAGCCCGGCCGGGGGGAGGGGTATCGGCAGGGCTGCGCCTTGCACCCGCAGTAGTGCCGGCCGCTGGCCGGCAACCTCAGAAGCAACAGCCGAAGCAACAGCGGGCTTCCCGTGGGATGGCGGGGTGGGTCAGGTTGCGGGAGACGCCGTAAACCCCGCTCCGCGGTCCGGCCCTGCCGCTGGCGGCTGTGCGTTCGGGCGCTTGCGAAGCAGTGCTTCGCGAGCAAAGCGCCCTCACCCCGAAGTGACCCCCGGGAGTTGGACGCCAGATCCAACCCCGAGGGATACATGAACAGATATGACGCTCGTTTCAAACTGCAGGTTGCCAAAGAGGCCTGCAAGACCTCCACATCAGTCAAAGCCGTTGCTCGTCGCCACAGCCTGGAGGCCTCCACGGTCAG
>NZ_JAPTFO010000025.1:0-51639 GCF_030985515.1 Stenotrophomonas sp. Sm10 | reverse complement strand
GGGCGGGCACTACCGAAGGAGCGGCGGCGCCCTGGGGCGCCACCGCGGGACATCATTTGCGCGCGAACGCCAGCAGGTCGGCGTTGAACTGGTCGGCGTGGGTGATGGTCAGGCCATGCGGCGCACCGGCGTACACCTTCAGTTCGGCATCCTTGATGATCTGCGAGGACAGCTTGGCCGAGGCATCGAACGGCACGATCTGGTCGTCATCGCCGTGCACGACCAGCGCCGGCACGTCGATCTTCTTCAGGTCCTCGGTGTAGTCCACTTCCGAGAATTCGTGCACGCAGTCGTACTGGCCCTTGACGCCACCGAGCATGCCCTGCAGCCAGAACGCATCACGCATGCCCTCGGTGACGGTATTGCCATCGCGGTTGGCACCGAAGAACGGTGTGGTCAGGTCCTTGAAGAACTGCGAGCGGTCACCGCCCGTGCCCTTGCGGATGCCGTCGAAGACCTCCAGCGGGGTGCCGGCGGGGTTGGCATCGGTCTTCAGCATCAGCGGCGGCACCGCGCCGACCAGGACCACCTTGGCCACGCGCGCGCTGCCGTGGCGGCCGATGTAATGGGCCACTTCACCGCCGCCGGTGGAATGGCCGACCAGGATCGCGTCCTTCAGGTCCAGCGCTTCGATCACCGCGGCCAGGTCATCGGCATAGGTGTCCATGTTGTTGCCGTTCCAGGTCTGGCTGGAGCGTCCGTGGCTGCGGCGATCGTGGGCGATCACGCGGAAGCCGTTCTGGCCCATGAACAGCATCTGCGGATCCCAGGCATCGGAAGACAGCGGCCAGCCGTGGGCGAAGACGATCGGCTGGCCGGTACCCCAATCCTTGTAGAAGATGCGGGCGCCGTCGGCGACGGTGATGAAGTTGCTCATTGTGGTTTCCTTGGCGGAAGGGAGGGACGGCCCCGGCGTGGATGCCGGAGCCTCCGGCAGTACAGCGCAGCGCAAGAGCGGCGACTTGCACGGCTGTGCTGGATTGCGCCGGATGTGACGCATATCGCTCTAGCACGAAGCCGTTCCGGCATTGACGATGGCGGCTGCCCTGTCGAGGAGCCTGCAATGTCGAATGCGTTCTGGAGCCTGTGGGTGTGCCTGCTGCTGACCACGGCGGCGCACGCCCGGACCAACGTCTACAAATGCGTGGACGGGCCGCATCCTGTCTACCAGCAGACGCCGTGCCAGGGGCGTGCGGAATGGCGCTGGGAGGTGCCGCCGGAGCCGCCTTCGACAGGTGCGACCGTGGCCAAGCCAGCGAGCCCGGCCTCAAGCCGTCCGCGTGTGGTGCAGCAGGGGCGTGCGCGGGCCGCTCTGATACCCATCAGCACCGATCCCGCCGCCTGTGAGCACGCGCGGCAGCAACGCGGGAAGGCGCTCGCCCAGGCCAAGCGCCTGGACTTCGTACAGCGGCGGCAGCTGGATGATGCGGTGCATGACGCGTGCCGTTGAATCCAGGTGCCAGAAACGACAACGGCGCCCAAGGGCGCCGTTGAGAGCAGATGCCAGGTGCCGGACCTCAGCGACCGTCGCTGGCCGTCGCCGGTGCCGGCGAGGGCACGCTGTCAGGTTTGGGCAGGCTCAGCTCCGGGTTGCCCTGTTCGGCCTGCAGGATCTGGATGCGGCGCTGCAGGGCGTCCAGCTGGCTGTTCGTGCTCTGCACGTCGCTGCTCAGGCTGACTGCCTGCTGCTGGGCCTGCTGCAGGGCCGCGCTGACCTGGGCCGACTGCGCCTGCTGCTGTTCCATTTCCTGCTGCAGGGTGCGCAGGCGTTCCTCGTTGTAGGCCACCAGGCGCTCGGTATAGCGCTTGCCGGCTTCCAGGCGGGTGGTGTCGATGTAGACCTGGGCAAGCTGCTCGGACTGTTGCGCGAAGGTGCGGTAGACACGCTCGGCGTTGTCGACGGCGTCAGTCTTGATCACCCGCCAGAAATTCTTCTCCTGGAACAGGGCGACGTAGTAGGTCAGGGTGTTGGCGTTGAACAGCAGGCTGGCGCCGTAATTGCCGTTGTAGGTGGTGCGCAGCTCGGTCAGCTGGCGGGCATCCATCAGCTGCTTGAGCTCGTCAACGGTATTGCGCACCACCGGTGCGCTACGAGCGGCCGGCTCTGCGGCAGCTTCGCGGTCGCCACGGGCAGCCATCGCCGCTGGTGCCACCAGCATCATGCTCACGGCCAGCAGTGCCGCGCCGTACGCGCGCCGGGCGAAGACCACGCCCCCTGAAGTTTCTCGCATGTCTAGACCATCCACGGATGAGTGTGGGTTGAGATGAAAGTGGTTCCCCGCCGGGAGTCTAGCATGCGCGCGGGCGCCGCCAAGGGCGCCCGCCACGGGTCAGTAGACCAGCTGTGCGGCGCTGCACTGGATCGACTGCACGTTGACGTCGGTGCGCCCCAGCTCCAGGCCCAGCACGCTGGCCAGCAGGTTGGTCAGCAAGGTGCCGACGCTGTTGAGGACCGGGCGCAAGGCGGACAGGATCGGCTTCAGCAGCGTGCACAGCAGGCCACTGCAGCTGACCGTTCCATCGGGGTTGGTGACGCCGGTGCCGCCGGTGCCGTCAAGGAACCCGGCCGGCGCGGTCTGTATGTACGAGGCCAGGTTGTTGCGCACGCAGCCGTTGTAGTCGATCAGGTTGCCCAGCAGGCTGTCGCAGCGGTTGATCAGCAGGCCGCCCACCAGCGAGCCGAGCAGTCCATCGAGCACGCCCAGTCCTTGACCGGTGACCGTCACCTTGAACGCATCCCAGACCGGACCGTCCTTGTGGCAGGTGGACAGGTTCAGCAGGCCACAGGCGTAGGGCAGGCCTCCGGGTACGGTCCAGCTGTTGAGCGGGGCCAGTTGCCGGCTGGCGTCGCCATCGCGCAGCAGTGGAATCAACTTGTCCACCTCATACCGGGTGTTCGGCGGGAAGGTGGCCTGCAGGTAACGGTCGGCCAGGGCCTTGGCTGTGTCGTTGGCACTCATGCCCTGCTTGGGTGAACTGAGCATGCCCGACAGCACGCGCAGCAGCTCATTGACAAGGTCGGATACTGCGTTGCCGAGAGCAAGTGGATTGATGCGCGTCGAGCCGGTTTCGCCAGCGGCCAGGGTGAGGTTCTGCGAGCTGGTCAGGGCCGGCAGCGTGATCTTGTCGTTGATCAGGGGTTGTCCGAGCAGTTTCAGCAGCTGTTCGTTGTTCAGCGTCGCGTCGCAGACATTGTTCTTCGAGAAACGCTGCGATGGATCGACGTTGCCGACGCAGGCCCGCAGGACCGACGAATCCACCTGGATGGTGGCCCTGGGTGGATTGGCGCCACACTGGATTCCGGTCAGCGTTCCCATTCCGTTGGCGACATCGACATGCAGCGGCAGGTGCAGGCGCGTGCCCAGCAGGTTCAGAAGTGGCCCCAGTGCGAACAGGTTGTTGCTGTCCACGTCTGCCACCAGCCTTACCTGCGCGTTGTAGGCGCGGCTGCCGACACCGCCGATGGCGATCGATGGCGGCTCGACCACGCCGGCCTGGATCTTGATGCCCAGCAGGTCCAGCCCCTTGACCGCCACGCCGTTGCCATCGTTGGCGATGGAGATCGCAGTGTTGATCAGGTTGAGCACGTTGATCTGTGACTCCAGTGCACTGCCGACCGTGCCGTCGGGCGAGACGACTTCGGCGAAAAGGCCGCCGCCGCCGGACTGGCTGCCCAGCACGATGTTGAGCTTGTTGATGTCCAGCTGGGTGGCAACCAGGTCGGACAGGGCGCGCAGTTGCACGCCCACCGTGGAGTCGCGGCCGACCACGGTGGCGGTGGCGTCGACCAGCTGCGCCAGCGAAACCTTGTTGACCGACAGCAGGCGGTTGAAGTCGGCCACGCTGAGGTTGGCGCTGACCGGGATGTTCAACGCCTTGAGCAGGCCCGATGGCGTGATGTTGGCCTGGGCGAGGCCGTCATAGGAGAGCACGGTGGCGTTGGTCACATCCAGGCCGACCAGGCGCAGGGTCGACAACAGTACCGAGTCGCCATTGGTGCGCAGTAGCTGCGAACCGACCGCGAACACCGCAGTCGGTTCGGAACGGCGGGCCACGGCCTCCACGCTGACGGTGGGCAGAGTGGTGTTCTGCCCGAAGAACGGCAGCACGCTGCGCTGCGCGACGACCTGCACGGCATTGCGCGGGTTGCTGGCATCGATGGTGGTGACGAAGCGGTTGGCGGTGGTGCGGTTGGCGCTCCAGTTGCCGCAGCGGATCTGCAGGCTCCCTTCGAACGTGTTCTGGGTGAGCGCGCTGTGCCGCGCAGCGCTGTTGTCGCTGTTGTCCGAGGTGCACAGCTCCAGTCGTTGCGCTCCGGCCAGTGCGGCCAGATCAGCAACTTTCTGCGCATCGCGCTTGGCCCAGAACAGGTAGCCGATCTCGATCAGGCCCAGCATCGCCAGCAACGCCAGCATGACCAGCATCATGGTGATCGACATGCCGCCCCGTGCGCGGCTGAAACTGAACTGGCGTGGGCGTTTCATGGCCTACCTCAGCGTCCGGATGAGGATGATCCCTTGGACTTGGCGACATCGGTCTCAAAAAAGTCCGGGATCTCGTGTTCGAAGCTCTTCATGTAGCGTGCGTAGCTCAGCGTCGCCTGGTCGCCGAGGATCGGCAGGTGCTGCCCGGCCTGCTGTCCGGACGCCTGCAGGCGGAACAGGTTGCGCGCGGTATCACCGATCTGGCTGCGGCCGGGTCGCGCGGTTGCAGCGTTGCCGTCGGTGATGTCCACTGCAGCAGGCGCCGCCTGCGGCACTGGTGCGGGCCGGGCCGCCAGGTCCACGGCGGGCAATGACTCGGACTGCAGCGGCTGCGCAGCCGGCGCTGCCGGTGTGCTGCCGCCAAGCATCTGTCCGGTGAGCGGCTGTTGCTGCGCCTGCACTGCGGCGGCCGGCAGCAGGCAGATCAGAGCGGGCAGCAGGCGTCGGGCCAGGGGCGTCGCGGTCATGGTGTGTTTCCGTTCGGGTGGTCGTTGGCGCTGAAGCGTTCCAGCATCGAGGGCGGCAGGCGCTGTGGATCGCGTTCGTCGCGGCTGTCGCGGCGCGGTTCCGCCGCCAGTCGCGTGACGCCGCGCGGGTTGTTGGTGGCGTCGCTGTCGACAGCGCGCACAGGGGGCGGCACGACCGCCGCAGCAGCCGCTGCGGCCTGGCGCTGCTGCAGGCGGGCCCGGATCTGCGCCGCCTGCTGCTGGATGCTGAGCCGGGTGTCCTTGTTGAGGTTGGCCTGCTGGGCGAGGCGCTCGGCGGTGGCGGTGTCGCCACGCAGCACCGCCCACAGGGCGAGGTTGGCGGTGGCCTTGGCATTGCCTGGGGACAGTTCCAGGGCCTTGGCCAAGGGTTCGCGCGCGCGCTCGAACTGCCCGGCGCGCAGCCTCGCATAGCCCAGATCGCCGAGATAGCTGGTATTCAACGGTTGCAGTTGGGTTGCCCGTGCCAGCGCCTGCTCGCTGCCGGCGTCATCGTCTCGGCGCGCGGCGATCAGGCCGAGCCCATGCGCGGCTGCGGCGGCCTGGGGGCCGCTGGAAAGCGCGCGGTACAGTGCGATCGCGGCATCGGCCTGGCCGGTCTCTCGCAGCGCATCGGCCTGCAGCAGCCGCAATGCCGGCGGGTCGCCGTAACGCTGGCGGAAGGCGTCGACGTGGGCGAGCGAGGCATACCACGCGCCTTGCTGCTGCATGCGCTCGATCAACTCCAGGTACGCATTGCGGCTGTCCTGCGGTGCCGGTTCGGGCGCAGCCAGGCTGGGCGCGCGCAGGTACTTCGGCGTGGTCGACCCACAACCACTGGTGATGGCAGCGAGGGCAAGCAGCAGGCAGGAGGTGCGCAGGGCAGGCATCAGGGCGATCCCATCTTGGACAGGGTGGTGGCCAGCGCGACCAGCGCCGGCCCAGCGAGGACCAGCATCAACGCTGGCAGCAGGGTCAGCATCATCACCACGGTCATCTTCACCGAGAGCTTGCCGACCTTTTCCTTCAACGTGTTGCGACGCTGCTCGCGCAGGCGGAGGCTGAACTGCCGCAGCGGCTCCTGCACCGCACCGCCATGGGCATGCACCTGCAGGATCAGCTGCATCAGGCTGGTCAGGTCATCGTCGGCATAGACTTCGCTCAGCCGCCGCAGGGACTGCGCGCGCGTGCGGCCATGGGTATAGGCGACATTGGCCTCCTGAAGTTCGCTGCCGAGTACCGGCAATGCATCGCGAAGCTTGTCGCCGAGCGTCTGCAGGCTCTGGTCCATGCTGAAGCCTACGCTCTGCAGCAGGCGCAGCAGGTCGATCAGCAGCGGCAGCTCGGTTTCGACTGCACGCCGGCGCCGCTTCACCCAGGAAGAGAGAACGAATTTGGGCAACAGCAGTCCAGCGGCCAAGGCACCGATGATCACCATGATCCTGGCCAGCCCGGTGACGCTGCTGAATGTCAGCACCAGTGCCAGCACCAGCACGGCCAGCAGCAGGCGCAGGCCGAGGTAGATGGCCGTACCGCGACGGGTGTTCCACCCGGCCAGATCCAACAGCAGCCGATCTTCATTGGCCAGCAATGCCGTTTCCAGGCGGCCGCCGCTGAGGGCACGGCCGAAGCGTTCGAGCCAGCCCAGCGAATCGTGCCGTGCAGGTTCGGTGTCACGGGACGTCTCGCGCGGCTGCAGGGCGGTCTTCAACGTGGCCGTTGTACGCTGCTCACGATGGCTGCGTATCCAGCCGCCGATACCCAGCAGGGCGATGCCGGCAGCCAGCACGAGCAGGGAGAGGGCGAACCAGGCGCTGGCGCTCATCGGTCGTCTCCGGCGGGGCGGGGGTTCATAGCGATTTGGCCAGGCGATACAGCAGGAAGCCGCCGACAAGCTCCATGCCCAGTGCAAGCAGCAGGATCTTGTGGCCAAGCGGATCGTGCAGCACCGGCTGGAAGAAGTCCGGGCTGGCGATCGCCATCAGCACCGCGCAGGCCGGTGGCAGCAGGCCCAGCACCCACGCAGACATGCGTGTCTCGGAGGTCGTCGCCGAAAGCTCCTGCTGCGCCTGTTCCAGGTCGCGCATGAAATCACCCATGCGCTGCAGGATCTGGTCGGAGCGCCCGCCGATGCGCACGCTGACACCGATCACCACCGACAACACCTTCAGCACCTCCATGCGATAGGGTTGCGCGGCCTGCGCGAGTGCACGGTCCAACTCCATGCCGCTGCGCGCAAAGCGCACCGTGGTGTCCAGCAGCCCGCGCAACGGCGCGCTGGTCTGCATCGACGCAACCTGGAACGCGGCCTGCAGGCTGTTGCCCAGTGCAGTCAGCCGCACCAGGTTGTCGAGGAAGTCCGGCAGCTGATGCAGCAGTTGCGCACGCAGCTTCGTGGTCCGCCGCATCACCCACAGCCAGCAGCCAAGCAGGTACAGCAGCAGGGTCAGCGGAAACATCCACGCGGTGCCCAGCCGCGCCATCGCCACCACCGACAGTACCAGCCCCGGTACCAGCAGCATGATGGGGATTTTCCAGCCGGTCTGCAGCCCTGCGCGCTGCAGCAGGCCATCCAGCGGCAGCACGCGGCGCCCGGTGCTGGCGGGCCGCGCCGGATCGTTGGCAGCGGTGACGGACGGCCCGGCGGGTGCCCCGCCCGTGGCGCTTCCGCGCGAAAGCTGCTGCTCGGCGTGCCGCATTGAAACCTGGCGTTGTTCACGGCTGCTGGCCGTGCCCCACAGCCAGGCTGCCAGCGCCAGCAGCACCGCGATGATGCTCAACATGCCCAGCAGCGCGCCGGTTCCCATGCTCAGAAGTCTCCGTAGAGCGATTCGCGCAGCTGTTGGCGGAACGGCTCCAGCTTGTGCGAGTGTGGATGGAAGCCCAGCCCGACCCAGCGATCGATCTCTTTGCCGTTGCCGTCGATCTGCAGTTCGTGGCGGAACATTTCCTGGGTGGTGATCAGGTTGTCGCTGACACCGGTGATCTCGGTGATCGATACCAGCACGCGGCGGCCGCTGCCCAGGCGCGAGATCTGCACGATGAAGTCGATGGCACTGGCGATCTGCCGGCGCAGGCTGTCCTCGCTGCCCTGGAAGCCGGCAAATCCAGCAAGCATCTCGATCCGGTACAGACAGTCGCGTGGTGAATTGGCGTGGATGGTGGCCATCGAACCGTCGTGGCCGGTGTTCATGGCCTGCAGCATTTCCAGCACCTCGGCGCCACGCACCTCGCCCACCACGATGCGATCAGGGCGCATGCGCAGGCTGTTGCGGACCAGATCGCGGATGCTCACCGCGCCATGGCCTTCGGCGCCACCGATGCGGCTTTCCAGGCGGACCACATGCGGGTGGTTGAGCGAGAGTTCTGCGGTGTCCTCGACGGTGATCACGCGCTCGTTCGCGGGGACGTAGCTGGCCAGGGCGTTCAGCAGCGAGGTCTTGCCGGAGCTGGTGCCGCCGGATACCAGGATGTTGCAGCGGCCCAGCACCATCGCCTTCAGCAGGGCGTGCATCGGTTCGTCGAAGGTGCCCTTGGCCAGCAGTTCATCGGGAGTGAATGGATCCTTGCGGAACTTGCGGATGGACACCATCGGTCCGTCCACGGCCAGCGGCGAGATGATCGCGTTGAGACGGCCGCCGTTGGGCAAACGCGCATCGACCATCGGGTTGGAGTCATCCAGGCGGCGCCCGAGCGGGGCCAGGATACGTCGCAGGATGCGCAGCAGGTGCGTATCGTCGGTGAATCGCTGGGTGGCCCGCTTGAGCTGGCCACCCTGGGAAACATGCACATCCTTGAAACCGTTGATCAGGATGTCTTCGATGGACGGGTCGTGCAGCAGGTCGTCCAGCGGGCCAAAGCCGGTCAGCTCCTTGACCAGGCCGTCGGCGACCACCTGCATCTCTTCTTCGTTGATCGGGATGCGCCACTCCTGGATGAAGCCCACCGTCTGCACCTGCACCCAGCGGGCGATGGTGTCGGGCGCCCAGGAATCGATGTCGATGCGCTCGTCCTCGATGCTGTTGAGCAGGTGCTCATGCGCTGCCGACAGCACCTTCTGGTACTGCTCGGTCTGCGCGAACGGCTGATGGCCCGGCGTGCTTTCGGGCAGCACCGGCCGGGCAACGGCATGCGGGAAAGGGGTTACCTTGTCTTCCATTGCGATCCACCCAGGGCAAGGGAGAGTCTTTCCCGCAGGCCCTGCGCCTGCACCCGGCAAGCGGCCGGGTCCAGGCGCGAAACCAGTGGGGCGAGGGCACGCAGATAGGGGTCACGCGGCGCATCCTGCAGCAGCAGGTGGCCCTGGCTCGCTGACAGGCGCACGCGGGGGCGCTCGGGAAGCGTGGCCAGCAGGGGCACCTCGAAGCGGCGCGCAATCTGCTCCGGGCTCATTCCGCTGCTGTCATCGTGGCGGTTGATCACCAGCTGCAGCCGCTTCTCGCGTTCGCGTTGCCCGGCAAGGTGCTTCAGTGCCTGATCGAGCGACACCAGCGTGGCGATCGAGGCATCTGTGACCAGCCAGATCTCGTCGGCCTGGTCCAGCAGCAGCGGTGGCAGCTGGCGCACCGGGCAACCGCCGGCATCACACAGCACGCTGGCGAACACGGTGCGCAGGCGCTGCAGCAGCGCACCCGGATCGGACGGCGGCACCGCGTCGCTTCCGCTGGCGCGGTCCAGCAGCACCAGCCCGGAATCGTGCCGGGCCATGGCCGTGCGGGCGAGGGTGGCGTCGATGCGGCTGGCGTTGCGCAGGGCGTCTTCGTAATGGAAGCGGCTGTCCAGGTTGAGGTACAGCGCAAGGTCACCCGAAGGCTGGGCCAGTTCCATCAGCAGGCCGTCCTGCTGCACTGCCTCGCCCTGTGCCAGCGCACGGGTCTGCTGTGCCAGCACCGAAAGGTGCGCGGCCATCGTACTGGTGCCGACCCCGGCGCGCACGCCCAGCAGGACGATCAGGCGCGCCTTGTGCGCGTGCTGCGCGGCGGCAGCTGGTCGTGGTGACAGGGCACGACGCAGTGCGGCCTCGACACCGGCGTTGTCGCTGTCCAGGTCCAGTACGTCACGCAGGCCCGCCCGCAGTGCGATGACGACGCCCTCTACCTGTCCGGCACTGGTGGCACCGACGGCAACCAGTGCGAGGTCCGGTTCTGTCTGCTGCAGTTGCTGCGCCAGCACGCTGGAGGCGGCGGCATGCTCGGGGCGGAAGTCGAGCAGCACAAGGTTCTGCGGCCCGCGGTGCAGGTCCTGGGCGGAGGTCGGGGCGCTGCTGTCCTGCCAGTGCAGGGTGGTGGTCGGCGGCAGTTTGGCCGCCAGCCGGGGCAGCAGTTCGCGATCCATTCCGTACAGGACCAGGTTCATCGGCGGTCCTTGCGGATGCAGCGGCTGGGCGGTGGCGTAGGGCATGGGTGTGGTATCGCAGGCATCATGGAATCAGCGTGAGAAGCCGGGTACCGGGTCCTGGCTGATTGGACCCAGCAGCCAGGCACCCCATTCGGGCATGTGCGGCTTGGCTTCGCGGTCGCCGGGCAGTGGCAGTTCGGTGTTGCGGGCCAGCGGCTTCACCAGGCGTGGCGTGACGATGATCACCAGCTCCTTGTCCTGGCGCTTGTAGTCGAAGTTGCGGAAGAACGAGCCGATGACCGGCAGGTCACCCAGCAGCGGAATCTTGCCGACGCTGGAAACCACGTTGGAACTGACCAGGCCACCGATCACGAAGCTCTCGCCATCGCCCAGCTCGACCGTGGTGTCGGCGCGGCGGGTGGTGATCGATGGAATCTGCACGCCATTGAGCGCGATGGCGTTGCTGTAGTCCAGGTCGCTGGCTTCCGGCGCGACTTTCAAGGCGATGCGGTTCGGCGCCAGTACCGTCGGTGTCACGGTCAGGCCGATGCCGAAGGGCTTGTAGGTGATCGTGGTGGTGCCCAGCCCCTGCGGCTCCAGGATTGGCAGCTCGCCGCCGGCAAGGAAGCTGGCGCTCTGGCCGGACAATGCGACGAGGGTAGGTTCGGCCAGCACGCGCGCCATGCCATTGCTCTGCAGCAGGTCGACGTCGGCATTCCACAGGCCCTTGGTCGAGCCGAACACCAGGCGGAACGCCGAAGAAATGGGCGATTCGGCTTCGTTGCTGGAGTTGCCTTCCTGCATGCCGGGCAGGATGCCGGTGTTGCCCGGCAGCTGGCCGCCCGGGCGGGCGAATCCGTAGGCGAAGCTGCCATTGCGGTTCTGGAAGCTGATGCCGATCTGCTTCAGAGCGGTCTTGTTGAATTCGACCACCTTGACCTCGACCTGCACGACGCCGCCGCTGCTTACCGTCGATGCGTCGGCAAGCAGTCCGTCCTTGCCCAGGGCCATCGCGGCGGTCTTCTGTTCCTGCATGTGGGACAGCACACTGTCGGTGCTTCCCTGCAGAAGGCCCTGATTGTCCTGCTGGGTGAACACCAGTCCGTTCGCGCCCGCGTCGGCCGCGCCCTGCACCGCGCTTTGTACCCGCACCTGCAGGCGCTGTGGCTCGGCCTGCTTGCGGTGCCAGAGCAGGAGCGTGGTGGTGCCCGGTGCCTTGCCGACCAGCAGTGCCTGGCGCTGGCCGCGCAGCATCACGATATCGGCCACGCCCGGGTCGGCAATGGCCACCCGCTCCAGGTCACCCGGCAGGGGCCAGGGGCGCTGCTCGCGCGTCTGCAGTACCAGGTCGTCGGCGGCCACGCTCGTCGCCGGTGCCAGCAGCACCAGCAGCAGGGCCAGCCAGCGCTGGCGGGGGGAAGGGCGTGGACTGCGGCGACGTTCGGTCATGGATGCGCTCGATGCAGGTCAAAGGGAACCACGGGGGGCGGAGCTGTCGCCTCGGATGATTTCGATACCCGATGCGCGCGGGGCACTGCGCCGCGGTGCGGGTGCGCGTGCCGGGGCATCCTGGGCGCTGCGCGCCGGTGTGTTGCTGCGGCCGGCCAACGCATCGCCGTCGATGCCGGCGAAGGCGTGATTCTCTGGCCGTTGCAGCGCAAGCTGCTGCTCCGCATCCAGCCCCCGCAGCGGATCGATCACACCGCGTGCCTGCGGGAACAGCGCCAGATCGGGCTGGCCGGGATCGGCAGGGTTGCGCAGGGCCAGGAACAGTTTGCCCTGCTGCGCACCCAGCAACAGCCGGTTGGCGTCGGCCACCGGTACCGCCAGTACCGCGCTGCGTGCCGGCTGGGTGGTCTCGCTGCCCGTGCTCTGGGTGCTGCTGCTTCCGGTGATGTCGGCGGCGCGTGGATCGTTGCGCGCATCGGCTTCAGTGCTGGCGACAGCGCCAGCGTTGGCCAGGGCGATGTCCTGCTGGCCATAGCTGAGCACGCGCAGGCGCGACAACAGCAGGCGCGTCTGTGCTGCATCGGCCGGCCCGCTGGCGTTGGGTTGGGCGTTGCGCAGGTTGAGGAACACGTCGACAAAATCGCCCGGCACGATGCGGTTGCCGGCACCCACCAACTCGTCAACCGGTACCGCGAGTGCGCGCTCTCCGGGGCGCAGCTGCAGCGAGAATCCCTGCGCAAGCGCATTGCTGCTGATTGCCGTGCCTTCGGCAATGTCCTGCACCGGCACCTTTCCCACCACGGCGGAAATGCTGGAGGCGGCACCGGCAACCGGGGCGCTGCGCTGCGCCAGGCGCAGTCCATTGGCAGAAATGGGTTCGCCGGCCGGCAGTCGCGCCACCGCCTCCACCACGGTGATTGCCTGGGCTTCGCTCTGCGCGGCCGGGGCAACCGTGGCCGGCGCGGCTTGCCTGCGCCCGATCATCAGGGCGATGACCGCCAGCAGCACGGCCAACCCGATCAGGGCGACGGCGGCGATGCGGGTCAACTTGAGCATGGAACCGTCTCCTGTAGCGATCGTCAGTTGCCGCTGCCGAGGTCGAGTTGCGCGACCGCCACGCTGCGGATGGGAGCCCGCATTACCCACTTGTAGAGCGTGGCGGTGCCGGGCAGGAAGGGATGGCTTGCGTAGTCGTAGCTGACGCTCACGGTCATGCACTGGGCGCTGGCCAGTCCGGCGCAGGGCGCCTGCGCGGAAACCAGGATGGCGTTGCTTCCCCCATTGCTGCAGTCGACGGACTGCCCGGAGAAGTTCAGCAGCCACTGCATCGAGCTGCGCGCCGCAATACACGCCGCGGTACGACGTTCATTGGCGCTGCCATAGCGCAGCGATGCGCGCGCACCCTCGGCTGAAGCGGTTGCCAGCGTCTGCTGGGCCGCCATGATCATCACGCCGGAGAACGTAAACAGCAGCAGTGGCAGCAGGCCCAGCATGAGCATCAAGGCGAACTCGATGCTGGCCGCACCACGTTGCCGGCGCGGGTTGGGGGTGTTCATGGCACACCTCCATACGTAGTGATGAGGATCCAGGCGATGGCCGACACGGCCAGGTAGGCTGCATAGGGAATGCCATGGCGTCCCTGGCGGGCGTTCTGCATGTCGCGCAGCGCCGGGTGTGAATGCCACTGCGAACTGGCCCGGTTCAGCTGGGCTTGCAGGCCGATGGGCAGTACTGGACCCACCCGGCGTGACGCCAGCACCAACGCGGCATGTGCGCCCGCTGCGAGGCTGGCCGCGATCCAGATCGGCAGCAGTGTCTGCCAGCCCAGCATCAATCCCAGCACGGAAAAGAACTTGACATCCCCGGCGCCCATCCAGCGCAACGCATGGAACGGCAGCAATGCGACCAGGCCGAGCGCCGCGCCGGCAACGTGGGAAGCCCACGGCAGGCGCGGCGCGTTGAACTGTCCGGCGATGAGCACGACAACGGTGATCGCGCATGCGGACAGCAGCCAGGCGTTGGGCACCCGCCGGGCGTACAGATCGCTGATCGCGATCCGCAGGCATACGCCGATGGCCAATAAACCCAGCAGTGTCATCGCACACTCCGTCGCCCGTCAGTGGACGCTCAGCAGTTGCTGTCCCTGATCCAATCCAGGAGGCGGCTCAGGCGGGCGTACTGCCTGAAGCCTTGTTGGCAAGCTTGGTGAGATTCTCAAAGAGCGTGCTGAAGAATGTCTGGATCTGCGTACTGCCCAGTGCGATCAGCACTCCCGCAATCACAGCGGCCAGCAGCCCGTACTCGAGCGCGGTGACACCATCTTCTTCCTTCAGGAACTTGCGGATCGATGCGTTCATGACGATTGTCTCCCTCTACCTGTCTGCTACAGGACACCTGTTGGGCGGTGGCCCGGCTCCGCCGGGATCGTCCGTGGACCTCCGCACGTCCTGGCGGAGGAGGCAAGGCGGGATGGACCCGCTGTGCTCAAGCAGGGTGATCGCTTCCAGGCGGGACGCCGTTCGCACAACCGCGACCGCGCGGCGCGGGGCCGGTGGTCGACGTGTCGAGCGATACGTGCATGGTCATGCTGTCCCCCTGGGTGCGGTCATTATCAAAGACCGGATCACCGTGTTATCGACTTTGCCTGAATGGCGGCCGGCTGCAACCGGAACCTATATGCAAATTCGGCAGAATCTCTTCGGTCCTTAATTTTTCACGCGGGTTCTGTGACGGAAATCCGTTCGCTCGCACAACGATTCATCGACGTGCAGATAATGTGATTTTGGGTTCAGTCGAATGCGAGAACTGTGCCAATCACGTCAGCATGATTTTCACGTCTGTATCCATCCTATTCAACGCGGGGCAGATGTTTACCCCGCTGAATTATCGGGCATACTCGTATTCAAGTACTCGCGTTTCTTTTGGGTGCGCACTTTGCTGGCGCGCATCCCGGCGATGGAAGAGATTCCATGAGAGGTGCGCGCCCTGTCAGGCAGTGGGGGCCGTATCGCACGACGGATAATCGGGGGACGACACTGTCATGGTCGATGGTGGGGTAGGAGACAGCGACGACAGCGGCCTGCGGTCGATCGACCTGGCGACGCTGAGCGGCGTGCTTCGTGTATGTGATGTTGAACTGCTTCTGCTCGATGGCAATGGGCCGCGGGCAGCCTTCGCTTCACGCGTGCACGAGGAGGCGTTGTTCTGCAGCATCAGCTGTGGATTCCATTGCCGTGGCCGCTTCATGCTGCCGCCGGACTGGGCGATGCTCGGCTATCTGCACGCCACCGATGAGACGCTGAGCTGGTGCCATGGTGTACCGCTTGCGGCGGGTATGGCGTTGACCGTGATGCCGGAGGGCATCAGCGAGTTCACCCTGAGCCCGGGCACGCACATGACGCTGATGCTGGTGCCGGCGGCGCGCGTGCAGCGCAAGCTGGCCGAACTGAGCCTGCGCAGCACGCCACCGGCTGGGCAGGCACTTTCGTTGTTCAGCCTGGCCAACGAAGCAGCGCCGTTGGCGCGCCATTATCAGCAGCTGCACCTGCAGCTGGGGCAGGGTTCCGGCCTGCAGCCGGAAGAAGCCGAGCGGCTGCTGCATGAGCATGTGCAGGCACTGCTGGGCGCGGGTACCGCCGACCGCCCGGGCTGCAGCCGTGCGCGTCGCACACATTATCTGATTGCTCAGCGTGCCGAGAATTTCATGCGGCTCAACCTGCGCCGCAACATCTACATGAATGAAATCTGCGATGCCGCTGGCGTCAGCGAGCGCGGCCTGCGTTATGCATTCGAGGACCTGTTCGGCACTTCGCCGAACCGGTACCTCTCCATGCTGCGCCTGTGTGCCGCCTGCCGGAGCCTGTCGATGGCCGATTCCAGCCGCCGCTCGGTGAAGGCCATCGCGCTCAGCTGCGGGCTTTGGGACCTCTCGCGCTTCGCTGATAATTATCGCAAGGTATTCGGCGAACTGCCGCGCGATACCCTGATGCGCGCGCCCGCGCAGATCGGCCAGCCGGCCTGAGCCAAGGTCCCGCAAGGGTTTCCACGGCATTCATGCCGGAATTGCGCATCCGTTTGCCGATCATGCTGCCGCTTCTGCATAAACGGCTGCCGATTCCGGCCGTGGATTTGCCGGAATGCGCGATTGCCGTGCCGGATTGAAGTGCGCCACCGCCGTTGCAAACGCTGAAATGTCAGTCACCTGCCTAACGGCAAGTCCACTGACATTCCAGTTGTTCGCCTACGGGGGAAATGCTCATGAACCGCATCTACCGGCGTGTATGGAACCGCCAGCTCAATGCTCTGGTTGTGGCCTCGGAACTGGCCACCGGCGACAGCGGCGGCAGCGCCGCCCGCGATCCGCGCAGTGCACTGCTGATGCCGACCGCACTGGCCCTGGCCCTGCTGTGTGCGCTGGCCAGCGGGCATGCAGGCGCGTCCGAATCCAATCAGTCTCTACGTGACCTGCAGGCACTGGCCGCGAAGTACGCGCAGCCGATGCCGGTCAAGGTCGACGCGGAAGTGGCGCTGGCTGCCGCATCGCGCCAGGCGCAGAGCAGTCCGGCGATCAGCGCTGACGCGCGTGTCGGCCTGCAGCTGAGTACGAACTCGCTGCCGATCGTACGCGACGTGCTGCCGGCCACCGTGCAGGTGAAGCTGGCGGCGAGCGCTGCGCCGAAGCAGGTCGCGGTTCCTGCGCTGGCTGCCGATGTCCGCGCCAATGTCGGGCTGGGTCATGCAGCGTCCAGTGTGGCGAAGATTGATGCATCGCTGGCGGCCAACGTTGCGCCGTCCGCGCATGCGCCGCTCGGTGTGGCTGCGGATGCCCAGGCGAAGGCCGGCGTTGGCATCGCCGGTACCCAGGTGGCCTCGATCGATACCGGTGCCAAGGCGGCCGCCGCTGTTGCTGGCGCACCGGCTGGCTCGCTGTCCGGCCTCAAGGCGTCCGTTGACGGCAAGGTGGATTCGCAGCTGAAGCTGGCGGGCCACCAGATCGACGACCAGGGGCAGGTCAAGGCGACGGCGGCGGTCACGCTGCCGGCCAAGGAGGAGCTGCCGGGCGAGACTCATGATCGTGCGATCACCGCGGCCTTCGATACCGGTGTTGCCGGCAAAGTGCGCGTGCAGGCGCCGCGTGGCCACGAAGTCGTGGCCGACCGCAATCTGAAGCTGGCCGGCCAAGCGACCGTGGCGGCGCAGAACAGCGCGCTGGGCGTCGATGGCCTGGTGGGCGGCGTTGTCGGCGCGGCAGGCGGCGCCGTAGGTGGCGTGCTTGATGGCACCGTAGGCAACACGGTTGGTGCGGTCGGCGGCGCCTTGCACGGCACGGTTGGAACGGTAGGCGAAGCACTGGGCAGCACGCTCGATGGCACCGTTGGAACTGTCGGTAGCGCGGTGGGTGGTGCAGTGAACGGGGCTGTTGGCACGGTTGGTGCAGTTGGCGGCACCGTGGGTGGTGCACTCAACGGCACGGTCGGTTCGGTCGGCAGCACCGTCGGTGGCGCGCTCAACGATGCAGTTGGCACCGTCGGTGCCGTTGGCGGTGCCGTGGGCGGCACGCTCAACAATACAGCGGGTGCGGTGGGCAGCACCGTCGGCGGTGTCCTCAATGGCGCTACAGGTGGCAGCCTCGGCGGCCTGGGTGGCCTGCTGGGCGATACGCTGGGCAATGTCGGCAGTGCCGTAGGCAACCTGCTCAACGGCAACCTCAACGGCACCATCGGCAATCTCGGCAGTGCCGTAGGCGGCCTGGTCGGCGGCACGCTTGGCGGGCTCGGCCTGACTCAACCCTCGGCCATACCGCCCACCAGCCCAAAGGCGCCGGCGCCGGCCGACCCGAACGCGGGCCTGATCATCGGCACCGGTGGCCTGGTCGGCAATGTCGGCCAGCTCATCGGGCCGACCACCAGCAGCCTTTTCGGCGGCGACGGCTACCTGAGCAACGGCAATCTCAAGCTCAGCAACGCCAACGTGATGCAGACCTACTCGACGGTCAATGTGCTGGGCCTGCCGGTGGTCAACCTGTCGCCGGTCGGTAGCACCCTCAATGGCCTCGGCGGCGCCGTCACCGGCGGCAGCTCGCACCTGACGCTCATTGGCGGCGTTACCTCGGACAGTTACATCTACAACATCAACAACGGCAATCCGGGTGGCCTGCTCGGGCTGCTGCTGCCAACGGATTCGCCGGAATGGGCGGCGAAGTGCCTGGACATCGCGCTGGCCGACATCTCCTGCTGGGCCGTCAACGCGGCACAGGACTACCAGGTGCTGATGGGTGATGGCGCCTTCGCCAACGGTTCGAAGGAAGTGGTGATCGGCGCCAATGCACGGCACGAACTGCCCAGGGTCGATGCCAACGTTGCCTTCCCGGGCGATGGCGTGAACGATCCCACCAACCCGACCGGCGTCCCGACCGCAGACTACGCTGCGCGCATGGGCCATTCGGTGATCGTCGGTGACAGTGCCGTCGGTACCGCCAACGGCCAGACCCTGCTGGGTGCTGAAGCCACCTCCAACCAGGCGAACTCGGTCGCACTGGGCTACCGTTCGGCTGCACTGCGCGGCGCGCAGGCCAGCTACAGCGCTTATGGCCTCACTGCACCGCAGGTCTCGGCCGGCGAAGTATCGGTGGGCACCGCCGGTGGCGGCGAGCGCCAGATCACCAACGTGGCTGCCGGCAGCGTCAACACCGATGCGGTCAATGTGGCCCAGTTGAAGGGCGCCATCAGCCTGATCGATGATGTGGCGGCAGCTGCGGTGACCTACGACCTGGACGGTGCCGGCAACCCGAACTACCGTCGGGTGACGCTTGGCGCGGGCACTGGCACCACCACCATCGGCAACCTGGCCGGCGGCGCGGTCACCGCGGGCAGCCTGGAAGCAGTCAACGGTGGCCAACTGGCTGCGACCAACGCCGCCATCGCCAGCTTCTTCGGTGGCCGCGCCGCGTTCGATCCGGCCAGCGGTGCCTTCACTGCGCCGCTGTTCGAGATCAGCACGATCTCCACCACCGGCGCCATCGCCCAGGGCCTGTACACCAACGCCACCGATGCCTTCGCGGCGGTGGATGGTTCGCTGGTCAACCTCAACACGCAGATCACCGATATCCGCAACGGCGGTACCAAGTACCTGCGGGTGAACTCGACCGGTACCGAGGCCGTGGCCACCGGCGCCGACTCGATCGCGGTTGGTACCAATGCCCGCGCCACCGCCTCCAACAGCATCGCAGTGGGCGCCGGCAGCCTGGCTGACCGTGCCAACAGCGTATCCATCGGTGCCGCCGGTGCCGAGCGCCAGGTCACCAACATGGCGGCCGGTACCGCAGCGACCGATGCGGTCAACCTGGGCCAGCTGCAGGCCTCGGAGCAGGGCGCCCTGCGCTATGACCTCAACGGCGACGGCAGCGTCAACTACGCAAGTGCCACGCTGGGCCAGAGCGGCACCGCCACCACGCTGCGCAACCTGGGCCCGGGCCAGGTCAGTGCCACCAGCAGCGAGGCCATCAACGGTGCCCAGCTGTTTGCGGCCAACCAGGCCGTTGCCACCCACCTCGGAGGTGGCGCGGCGGTCAACGCCAGCGGCGTACTGACCGCGCCGACCTATTCGATCAATAACGTTGCCGCCAACGGCACGATCACCAAGGGCAACTACAACGACGTCGGTACCGCTTTCGACGCGGTCAGCAATTCACTGGCCAATGTGGCCGACCAGACCGGCGAGATCGACAAGCTGGCAGTGAAGTACGACGTCGACGGCAGCGGCAACGTGCTCAACAGCGTGACGCTGACGGGCACCGGCAGCGGCGCGGTGAAGATCACCAATGTGGCCGCCGGCAGCATCCTGGCCGGCAGCAGCGATGCCATCACCGGCGACCAGCTGTTCAGCACCCACAGCACCATCGCCAACTACTTCGGCGGCACCACTGCCTACAACGGCACCACCAACGCGTGGACCGCGCCGACGTTCAGCATCTCCAGCATCGCCACCGATGGCACCTTTACCAGCGGCGATTACAACAACGTCACCGCCGCCTTCACTGCCGTCGACGGCTCGTTGAAGGTCCTCAACCAGCGCATCACCAACGGTGGCGGTGGCAGTGCCTACCTGGCGGTGAACTCGACGGCGGCCGCAGCCACCGCGGCCGGTGCGGAAGCGGTGGCGGTCGGCCCGCAGGCCAGTGCGGCCGGTGCCAACAGCGTGGCGGTCGGCAACGGTGCCAGCAGCAGTGCCGGCAACAGCGTGGCGCTGGGTGCCGGTTCGGTGGCCAGCGTTGGCGCACAGAGCGGCTATACCGGTGCCTACGGCCAGACCGGTGCCAGCAACTCGGCCGGTGAGGTCTCGGTCGGCAGCAGCGGCAGCGAGCGCAAGATCACCCACGTTGCCGACGGCTCGGACAC
Source organism: Stenotrophomonas sp. Sm10 (assembly GCF_030985515.1). Taxonomy (NCBI): domain Bacteria; kingdom Pseudomonadati; phylum Pseudomonadota; class Gammaproteobacteria; order Lysobacterales; family Lysobacteraceae; genus Stenotrophomonas; species Stenotrophomonas sp. Sm10. The sequence continues at coordinate 31,509 of NZ_JAPTFO010000025.1, read as the reverse complement.
CTACGACGCGACCAATGTCGGCCAGCTGAAGAACGGCGTGAATTACGCCATCGACGAGTCGAAGAAGTACACCGACCAGAAGATCCAGAACATCACCAACGTGGCGGGCAGCTTCCGCGCCAACAACACCAACAACCTGGCCGACCCGTCCGCCAGCGGTGCCAACTCGGCCGCCGGCGGTGCAGGCTCCACCGCCGCCGGTACCAACTCGACCGCGCTGGGCAATGGTTCACAGGCGCAGGCCGACAACTCGGTGGCATTGGGTGCGGGTTCGGTGGCGAACCGGGCCAACACGGTCTCGGTGGGTGCGAGCGGCGCCGAACGCCAGGTGGTCAACGTGGCTGACGGCTCGCAGGCCACCGACGCGGTCAACGTGCGCCAGCTGCAGGCCTCGCAGCAGGGTACGCTCCGCTACGACACCACGGTGAACGGTGCGACCAATTACAACAGCGTCACGCTGGGATCCACCGGCAGCGGCCCGACCACGGTGCGCAACGTTGCCGCTGGTACCGCCGGTACCGACGCGGTCAACGTGGATCAGCTGAAGTCGGGGATGGCGCAAACCCTGGACTGGTCCAAGGCCTACACCGACGAGCGCATGGGTGGCTTCGAGCGCGACCTGCGCAAGACCGACAACCGTGCTTCGGCCGGTATCGCCTCGGCGATGGCCACCGCAGCGCTGCCGCAGCCCAGCGAGGCGGGCCGCAGCATGGCCTCGATCGCGGCTGGCAGCTACAACGGCGAATCGGGCGTGGCGCTGGGCATCTCCGGTGTCTCCGAAGGCGGCCGCTGGATCTACAAGTTCAGCGGTTCGACCAACAGCCGTGGCGAGGCCGGCGTGGCCGTCGGTGCCGGCATCCAGTGGTGATATCTCCGCCGCCGGGCCGCACGCGCGGCCCGGTACCGCGGAAACGTCTACAGGGGGAATGACATGAAACAGCATCGTATCGCCCGCGCCGGCCAACATGCCGCTACGCTGGGCCTGATCCTGGGGATGGGCCTGCTGGCCGCCTGCCGCAGCCATGCGCCGGCCGCCGACGGTCCTGCCGAAGCCACCGCCGTGCACTTCCCGGAGGCCTCCAAGGCCTCGCTGAAGGAAGGCATCTATCCCGACGTCGCCGACCTGCGCCGCTTCGCGCCGGGCATGAGCAAGCGGCAGCTGTACACGCTGCTGGGCACGCCGCACTTCAATGAGGGCATGTGGGGCGTGCGCGAGTGGAACTACCTGTTCAACTTCCGCACCGCGCAGGGCGCGGAGTACTTCACCTGCCAGTTCCAGGTGCGCTTCGACAGCAAGGGCATCGCGCAGGGCGGTTATTGGAAGCCGGAGTCGTGCGCGGCCGTGCTCGAACCGCCGCGGCCACCAGCGCCGCTGGCACCGGCACCGCTGCCGGAGCAGCCCCTGCGGCTGTCGGCCGACGCGCTGTTCGGATTCGACAGCGCGGTACTCAGCGCCGAAGGCCAGCAGGCGGTGCAGGGCATCCTGGCGCAGGTACGCGAGGCCGCGCAGGTGCAGTCGATCAAGGTAACCGGCTACACCGACCGCATTGGCAGCGCCAGCTACAACCAGGCACTGTCGCAGCGCCGCGCCGATGCCGTGCGCAACGCGCTGGTGCAGGGGGGCGTGCCTGCAGCCAGCATCAGTGCCGAAGGACGCGGTGCGGCCGAGCCGATCGTGCAGTGCGAGCAGCGCAACCGGCGCGAGCTGATTGCCTGCCTGGCGCCGAACCGGCGCGTGCAGATCGCCGGGATGGCACAGCCACGTTGACCTTCCTGCGCCGGGGCGATGCCCCGGCATCCCGAGTCCCCCCTGACCGCCGGCAGGCGTGGCAACGTCTCCCCCGTCGTCCACGCCTGCCTGCGGCTCAGGTTTTCAAACGGTGCACGCGATGAATGCCCAATTCCTGCCACTCTCCATGAAGACGGAAGCTACGCTCAGCGTGTACGGCCAGCTCGGCAATCATGCCGTGGTGCGCATCCCCGGGCGGCGCCTGCCGGGCCTGATCCTGCAGGCCGACACCGTGGCCGGATTCCTGGCCCAGTTGCAGGAAGCCCAGGCCTGCCTGCGCAGCGGTCGCGCGCAGCGTACCGATGCGGAGCTGGACATGCTGATCGACGTGCTGCAGCAGTGGTATGCGTTGATCGAATCTCGTCTGGCCGACGCCGGCGAGGCGCTGTAGAAGAAAAAGGGGACGGAGGGGATTAAGTCGTTCCCGGCACGGCAGGGACATGGACGACTTAATCCCCTCCGTCCCCTTTTCTGTGTCATGCGCGTGCGCGGATCAACCAGCAGGCAGCACCCACGCGGACCCGATCGCCCTCGATGAATGGTGTGAATGCTGCCAGCGCCTGGTCGCGCAGCCCGGCGGCCTCCGCTTCGGGCAGCGCCCGCAGCGCCTGGCCCACCGGGCCCAGCTGGCCGACGTAGGTCGGCAGCTCATCGCGTGCGATCGAACACGGAAGGTCCACCGCAACCACCTCCACATCCTTCCAGCCGGCAGCCTGCAACAGGCGCTGCACGCGTTGGCCATCTGCGAAGGCGAACTGTCCCGGGGCACCGGGTGCGCGCGGCGGAAGCTCAAGCGCATCGCCGATCGCGCGCTCGGCCGTGGTCATGAATGGATTCTCGTCAGCGCTGCGCCAGGCAATGAAACGCAGGCCGGCACCGGGCCGCGTGGCGCGGTGCAGGTTGGCGAAGGCCGCACCGGTATCCTCGAAGAACATCACGCCCAACCGAGATTGGATCCAGTCGAAGTGCGCGGTGGGCAACGGATGCTGCTGTGCGTCGGCGACGATGAAGTCTGCGTCCAGCCCTGCCGCCTCGGCGCGTTGACGGGCCAGCGCCAGCATCGGCGCGGAGATGTCCAGGCCGGTGCAGTGCGCCGACGGGCGTGCGGCGGCTGATGCCAGCAGGCTGGCCCCGGTACCGCAGCCGATGTCGAGCAGTTGCGTGACGGTTTCCGGAAGTTCGGCCACGAGCAGGTCGGCCATCGGCTGGAACAGGCCATCGAGAAGGGCCTGCTGCGCAACCCAGACCTGGCCGCCAGGGCCGTTCCACAGGGCGTTCTGATCAAGGGGGGGGTGCTGGCCATGGCCTTGCCTCGGTGGGTAGTTGCCCATAGGTTGGCGCTTGAAGGTCACTTGAGGTCAAGCCCGTGCGCGAACTGGATATTGGCGAGGTGGTCAAGCGCAGCGGCGTGCCGGCCTCGACCCTGCGCTACTACGAACAACTTGGGCTGCTGCAGGCACTGGGCCGTCGCGGCCTGCGCCGGCAGTACGACGAGCAGGTGCTGGAACGGCTCGCGTTGATCGGCCTCGGCCAGGCGGCCGGTCTGTCGCTGCAGCAGATCGGGGCATCGCTGCCACTGCAGCGCGGGTGCATCTCCCTGGACCGGGAGGCCCTGCTGGCGCAGGCCGATGTGCTGCAGCGGCAGATCACCCGGCTGCAACGGGTGCGCCGGCACCTGCAACGCGCGGCGGCCTGCCCGCAGGCGGAGGACGCCCGGAAGTGCGGTTCGTTCCAGAAACTGCTGCGTGCGCAGCAGCGCATGGCGGGTCGGTGAGAGAAGCATCCACGCATGGCGTGGATCTACTTCACCACGACCTCGGTAGATCCACGCCATGCGTGGATGGAATCAATCGCGGGTACTGACTTCCCAGGTGGCATGCAGCACGCCCGGCACGTGCTCCATCCGCGCCAGCACCACGTCCAGCTCATCGGCACTCACGGCAGTACTGACCAGCACCGCGATCACATCGGTTGGTGCATCGGCATGCTCGACCACCTGCACATCACCGACCGGGTACTGCGCTGCTTCCAGCGCATCGACCAACCGCTCACGCACCCGTGGTACGGCTTCGGCATCCACGCTCAGGCGCACCTCGTAGGTGGCTTCCGTGGCGGCTTCGTTGATCGGGATGCGGTTGATCGCATTCACCAGCGGCCGCAGCAGGGTATTGCCGGCGATGATCAGCACGGTCAGCAGCACGCCCTCGGCCAGCATGTCCGCGCCGGTGCAGCTGCCGACCGCCGCCGAGCACCACAGGGTGGCGGCGGTGTTCAGGCCGCGCACGTTCATGCCTTCCTTCATGATCACGCCGGCGCCGAGGAAGCCGACGCCGGAGACCACGTAGGAGACCACCCGCACCGCCTCGGCACTGCCGGCGATGCGCATGCCGAGGTCGACGAAGGCGGCGGCGCCTACGGCCACCAGCACATTGGTGCGCAGGCCGGCGGTGCGTTGCCGGTACTGGCGCTCGGCGCCGATCAGCGTGCCCAGCACGAAGGCGGCCAGCAGGCTGACCACGGTGTCGGCGAAGGGACCGGCCTGGAAGGTCTCAATGAAGCGCATGGCCGGAGTCTACCCGGTCGAGGTGACAGTAGATCCACGCCATGCGTGGATTTCCAGCGGTCCACGCCACGCGTGGTTAGTCAGCGTGCCAGAAACGACTTAATCCCCTCCGTCCCCTTTTTGCGGGGTCAGTCGGTGTCCTCGACGCGCTCGCCCATCAGCTCGCGCTGGCGCTTGTCCAGTTCCTCGGCGTAGCGCTTGCGCACGAAGGCTTCGGAGACGACGCCCAGCACCTGGCCGTCGGCGCCGACCACCGCCAGTTCGTCGGCCTGGGTCTGGTCGAAACGCTGCATCACGCTGACCACGTCCGCGGCCGGTGACAGTGAAACGTCACGGTTCTCGGCCAGCTCGCCGATCATGGTCTCCGGTTTCACGCCATCGCCGTAGACCCGTGGAATCTGCACGATGCCGGCGTAGTGGCCCTCGCTGTCGATCAGGATCACCCGGCTGCCCGAGCCCAGCGGGAAGCGCTGGCGGAACGCGGCGGCATCGAGATCGGCCGGAGTAGTGGCCACGCCCTTGCGCATCAGCCGGCCGGCGTTGAGGTTCTGCACCCAGCCCACGTCGCGGGCGCTCTTGATGGTCTCGCCGCGCAGGTGCATGCGCCAGGTCGAGAACGAGTAGCCGAACCACTGCCGCACCAGCGTGCTGGACACCAGTACCGCGCTCATCACCACGCTGGTCAGCAGAAAATCGTGCGTGCCTTCCAGCACCAGCATGGCCATGGTCATCGGCGCGCCAACGACGGCAGCAGCCAGCGCGGCCATGCCGGCCAGCGCGGCCGAGGTGGCGTCGATCACCGGAACGCCGGTGGCCATGCCCAGCAGTCCGGCGAACAGCGCGCCGACCAGGGTGCCCATGAACAGCGAGGCGAAGAACAGGCCGCCACGGAAGCCGAAGCCCAGCGAGATGCCCGAGGCCAGGCACTTCAGGGTCAACAGGCCGCCGATCCAGATCAGCGGCAGGTGCGTGGTCAGGTCCAGATGCAGGGCGCCGTGGCCGGACGACAGCACCTGCGGGCTGGCCAGTGCCAGTGGAATCAGCAGCAGTCCACCCACCACCGGCCGTCCCCACGCGGGCAGGGGGCTGCGCTTGACCGTGCCTTCGATTGAGGCGATCAGGCGCATGATGACAATGCCGACCATCGCGCAGCAGCAGCCGAGCAGGCCGTAGATCGCGTAGTCGGCGGCGCGCACGTCGATGGTCGAGGCCGCTGGCAGTAGATAGGCTTCGATGCCGGCCTGGTCGGCCACGAACGCGCCGGCCAGCGCTGCGACGGCCACCGGTGCCAGCGCAGCGGGGGTGTAGGCGCCGATGACGATCTCGAAGGCGTAGAACGCACCGGCCAGCGGCGCACCAAACGCAGCGGCGATGGCACCGGCGGCACCGGCACCGACCAGGATGCGCACGTCGTTGCGACGCAGGCGCATCACCCGGCCCAGCTGCGAGCCGCTGCCCGCGCCCATCTGCGTATACGAAGCCTCAAGGCCGACCGACGCGCCGCAGCCGTTGGACAGCAGGGTCTGGGTCAGCACGATCAGGTTGTCGCGCATCGACATGCGGCCGCCGTGCAGCGCATTGGCTTCCACCGCATCGAGCAGTGGCCGTTTCAGTCGCGTCGCCGCCAGGCTGACCAGGCCGACCAGCAGCCCGCCCAGTGGCAGCACCAGTAGCGCGGTCCAGGTCAGCGAGGGCAGGGAGCTCAGCCGCATGCCGTCGTCCAGCCCATACAACGTGCCCTGCAGCCAGCGCGCGATGCCCGACTGCAGCAGGGTCAGGTAGCCGGCGATCAGGCCAACCAGCAGCGCCAGCGCGATGAACCACAGGTCGCTGCCGCGCAGCCGCAGGCGCAGGCCCTGGAAGGCCAGATGCAGGCGCGATGGCGAAACGGGCGAAGACATGGTGGCGGCATGATACGCCGCCACCGTGAGCGCCACCGTCACCGCATCGGGTGGCTACCGGCTCAGAAGCGGTAGCGGCCCTGTACGTAGAAGGTGCGCGGCGCGGCCACCATGCGGCCTGCGTTGCCATCGACGTTGCGGGTGTACCAGCGCTTGTCGGCCAGGTTGTTCACGCCCAGCGCGATCTCGCTGTCGCCCAGGCCCGGCACCTGCCAGGCCACCTGCGCGTTCCACAGGCGCACGCCCGGCACGCGGCCCACGCGCGCATCGGCGGTTTCTTCCCAAGTGTTGGCGGCATCGGAGAACTGGCCGCTCTGGTGGGTGCTGGAGACATTGAAGGTCCAGCCGGCCAGCGCGTAGCGGGCGCCGACGCTGTCGGTGTCGCGCGAGTAGAACGGCACGTCCAGGCCACGGTTGTCGCCCGACTGCTGGATCGCCTTGGTCCAGGTGTAGTTGGCGTACAGCTCCAACCCGGCCAGCGCACTGTCCTCGGCGAAGTGGTACTCCAGTGCGCTCTCCACGCCCTTGTGGTCGGTGGCGCCGATGTTCTGGAAGGTCGGCGGGGTGATTCCCGGTACCTGCAGGATCTGGTTGTCGAAGCGCATCTTGAACACGGTCACTTCCGCGCGCAGGGCGCCGTCCTGCCAGCGCGCGCCCAGCTCGGTGGTCCTGGCGATTTCCGGGTTCAGCGGGTTGTTGGCCGTCTGCGAATTGAGCTGGATGTTCTGCACCGGCCCGAACGAGGTGGTGTAGTTGCCGAACACGGTCAGCTGCGGGGTCAGCAGGTAGGCGATGTTGAGCGAGGGCAGGGCCTTGTCGTTGCGGCTGCTGAAGGTTGCCGCGCCACCGGCCTGGCGGCGGTCCATGTCGATCCATTCCATGCGCACGCCCGGAGTGATCCGCCATTGGCCGATGGCGATGCGGTCGTCGATGTAGAACGCATGCGCATCGGTGGCGTTGTCGAAGCGGGTGGTGGCGCTGGCCACGCCGGTGCGGCGGGTGACGGTGTAGCTGCGGTCGTTGCCGCGCTCGCGCAGGAAGCGATAGCCCGCGGTGATGTCATGCACGCTGCTGCCCCAGTGCAAGCGCTGGGTGTAGCGCGGCTCGATGCCGAGCACGCGGTAGTCGCGCGGCTGCACGGTCAGCTGGGTATTGGCGGCGTTGATCAGCGAGCTGGCACGGGTGCTCTCGTTGTAATAGGCCAGCACCTCGAACTCGCTGTTGGCCGACAGCGTGTTGGTGTAGCCCAGGTCGATGCCGGTGCGGTGGCCCTTCCAGAAATCGGTCGGCCGGGTGTTCTGGAACGGATCGGCCTCGTACTGCGCACGGGTCAGGCCGCCCGGGGTCAACGAGCGCACGTCATAGTAGGACAGCTTGGCACGCAGCTCCTGCTGTTCGTCGATGGCGTAGGCGAACTTCAGTGCGAGATCGTTGAAGCGGTCATCGCTGCCCTGGCGCCAGCCGCGGCCGTCCTGGCCGGAGTACAGCAGGGCTGCGCCCAAGCCGTTGTCGCCGGTGCCGCCGAGGAAGGCGTTGTACTGGGCGCTGTCGCCGCCGCCATGGTCGTAGGCGGTGTAGCGCACGCCGGCTTCGCCGTGCAGGCCGGCCTCGGTGGGAATGGCGCGGGTGCTGAAGTTGATGATGCCACCGACGTTCTGCGGCCCGTAGCGCACCGCGCCGCCGCCGCGCACCACGTCGATCGACTCGATGTTGGACAGGCTGGTCGGCGCGAACGACAGCTGTGGCTGGCCATACGGCGCCACCGCCAGCGGCACGCCGTCCAACAGGACGGTCGAGCGCGGCGAGTAGCGCCCGGTGAGGCCGCGCACGCCGATGTTCAGCGACACCGAACTGCCCGCAGTGCCGGAGTTGTCGGTGACCTGCACGCCGGGGATGCGGCGCATCGCATCGCCGAGGCTGGCCGCGCCGCTGGCCTCGATGCGCTGGCGGTCGACCACGGTGCGCGCGCCGGCAAAGCGCTTGACGCTGTCATGCAGGCCGGTACCCAGCCAGCTGCCGGAGACCTGGATGCTGTCCAGCGTGGTGGCGCCGTCCTGGGCGAAGGCACGGGTGGTCGGGAGCAGGCACAGGGCGAGGGCGGCGGCCAGGGGCAGGTGGGCCGGTTGCAGGGCGAGGATGGGCATCGGTGCAGGCTGTGGAAGGTCGTAAATGAGAATTATTGCTGATTCCATTCGCTATTGGAATGCGCCTCCGGTTCATGCCGATGCCCCGGTGATAGAGTGTGCGATTGCTTACTGACTCGCTGAGATCTGCCATGTCCCAAGCTGCTTTCTACCCCGTCGGAACCCCTGGCCAGCCGTGGGGAGCGGCGGAACGGGAGGTGTGGCGTGGCCGCCAGCAGCGCCTGCGTCGCTATGACGAGGAGGTGCTGCCCCGCATCGAGGCGCTGGCTTCGCGCTTCGACAAGGTGGCCTATGGCCAGCTCGACTACGCTGGCGAGACCTACACTCTGTTCGCCCTGCGCAGCCGCGATTGGAACACGGCGCTGCCGGCTGCCCTGGTTACCGGTGGCGTGCACGGTTATGAGACCAGCGGCGTGATGGGCGCGCTGGAATTCCTCGAAAAGCACGCCGCTGACTACGCCGACAAGGCCAATCTGCTGGTGGCACCGTGCGTGAATCCGTGGGGCTTCGAGCGCATCAACCGCTGGAACTTCGATGCGATCGACCCGAACCGCAATTTCCGCGCCGATGGCCCGGCCCGCGAGTCGACCGCGCTGATGGAGCTGATCGCACCGATCAAGGACCAGTTCGTGCTGCACATCGACCTGCACGAGACCACCGACAGCGACGAGAGCGAGTTCCGCCCGGCGCTGGCCGCGCGTGACGGCAAGCCGTTCGAGCCGGGCCTGATTCCCGATGGCTTCTACTTGGTGGACGACAGCGAGAACCCGCAGGCGGCGTTCCAGCAGGCAGTCATCGCCGCGGTGGAGAAGGTCACCCACATCGCGCCGGCCGACGACAAGGGCGAGATCATCGGTTCGCCGGTGGTGGCCAACGGCGTGATCGAGTATCCGCTGGTGAAGCTCGGACTGTGCGCGGGCATCACCGGTGCGAAGTTCACCACCACCACCGAGGTCTACCCGGACAGCCCACGGGCGACCCCGCAGCAGTGCAACGACGCACAGGTGGCGGCGGTGTGCGCGGCGCTGGATTACGCGCTCGCCCATCGTTGACCGGTAGTGCCGGCCGCTGGCCGGCAACCACGCGACAACAGGATTGCCGGCCAGCGGCCGGCGCTACCTCACCCCAACGCGTCGGCCCACCACAGCGCCGCTGGCCCCGGCGGCGTGTCGCGGCGCCACAGCAGGTCGCTGTGGATGCGCCGCGGCCACCCGGGCAGGGTCAGTTCCACCAGTTGCCCGCGGTCGTAGCGCTGCACCAATGCGCGGGGCAGCTCGGCCCAGCCGATGCCGTCCTCGGCCATCTCCATCACCATCAGGTAGTCGGTGGCGGTCCACGCCAGCCCGGTAACCGCCCGCGCATGGTCGACCTCCGCGCTCAATCGCACCTGCCGGTACCGTGCCAGCTGGGAAGCTGCGCGACGGCCGGCGTCGGCCAGCGCATGGTCGCGCGCCACATACACCGACAGTTCGCTGTGATGGGCCAACGGCCGTGCCACCAGACCATCCGGGTAGCTTTCCTGGCGCGGCAGCAGGCCCAGCGCGGCGCGACCACTGCCGACCAGTTCCAGCACGTCTTCGCCTTCGGCATCCAGCCATTCCAGTTCGATCTCGGGGAACGCTTCGGCAAAGCGCTGCAACACGCGCTGCTCCGGATCGAGCTGATACACGTCGGAGAACACCACGGTCAGCCGCGCTTCGACCGGGGCGGCCAGCCGCACGCTCAACTGCTGCAGGCGGGTATCGGCGGCGAGGATTTCCTGGGCATGGGCGAGCACCTGGCGCCCGGCTTCGGTCAGCTGCGGGTAGCGTCCACTGCGGTCGAACAGGCTGACGCCCAGGTCCGCCTCCAGGTGGGCGATGGCGGTGCTGACCGTCGATTGGGTCTTGCGCAGGCGACGCGCCGCCGCCGAGAACGATCCGAGCGCGGCCGCTTCGACGAACGCCTGCAGGGATTCAGGGGAATAGGGCATTGATCCATCGCTCCTATCGATGGTATCCATTTTGAATCGACCGTAAAAGGCGATGATACTGTCCGCCGTCGCCCCTGTCTGCGGGGCATCCACGCATGGCGTGGATCTACTGAGGGCGGGGCGCTGTCCGCGTCCCGCAAGGAGTTTCACATGTCCCGTACTGTTCCCGCCCGTGGCGCGCTGGTCGCCTGGGCCTGCCTGACCGTGGCGATCGTTGCCGAAGTGGTCGGCACCTCGTTCATGGCCCATGCCGCCCGCGACGGTGGCTGGACCGGCTACCTGATCATGGCCGGCGCGTTGGCGCTGTCCTATTACTTCCTGGCCCTGTCGGTCCGCCGCATCGCGGTCGGTGTCGCCTATGCGGTGTGGGAAGGCCTGGGCCTGACCCTGCTGACCGTGGTCGGCCTCACCGTGTTTGGCGAGAGTCTGTCGCTGCAGCAGCTGGCCGGCCTCGTGCTGGCGGTGGTCGGCATCGTCTGTGTCACCCTCGGGGAGGCGCACTGATGAATACCCTGGCCCTGTTTTTCGTGATCTATTCTGCGCTGATCGACGTTGCCGCCAACATGATGGTCGCCAAGTCGGAGGGCTTCCGCCGCTGGCGCTGGGGCGTCGGTGCGATCGTCATGGTCTGGATCGCCTTCGCCCTGCTGGGCCAGGCGGTGCGCTACATGGACCTGGCCACCGCCTATGCGATGTGGGGTGCAATCGGCGTGATCGGTACCGCCACTTGCGGCCGCCTGCTGTTCGGCAACCGCCTGCGCCCGATCGGCTGGATCGGCATCGCGCTGGTCACGGCGGCGGTACTGCTGCTCAGCACCGCCAAGTAGCAGCACGCCTTGTCGCGAGCTGGGCGGCGATTGTGCAGCGATTTGCGAAGTCGCCCCTGCTCATCGACACTGCGGTTTTCCACATGGAGTGCCCGCATGTTCAGCCACATCACCGTAGGAACGAACGACATGGAGGCCGCGCGTCGCTTCTACGACGCCCTGTTCGCCGCGATGGGGGCACGTGCGGGCGTATTCGACGAGAAGGGACGGCTGCTGTACTTCAAGGATGGGCGGATGTTCGGTGTAACCGCGCCGATCGATGGGCAGCCAGCGTGCCATGCCAACGGTGGCACCATCGGTTTCAGTCTGGGCAGTGCAGAGGCCGTGCGTGCCTGGCAGGAAGCTGCCGTGGCTCACGGTGGTACCGCCATCGAAGATCCCCCCGGCGTCCGCAACATGTCCGGTCGGCAGGTGTTCCTGGCCTATCTGCGTGACCCGGATGGCAACAAGCTGTGTGCGGTGCATGTGATGTCGTGATTGGACAGGACGCGCGTGGCCGCACCGCAGCCCGCGCGGCCAAGGTTGCGCTCCGGCGCGCGCGTGATAACACGGAATGGTGGGCCGGGCCTGTGACCACAGGCCGCAACTTCATGCTCTGTCCACTGCGGTTCAGCCAGAATCGGTCGGCTAACCCTTTGATCTACCGGAGAACGCCGCCCCATGGATGTACTGGAGCCGCAACAATCCCCGGTGCGCACCCTTCGGCCTGTGTTCGCCTTCGCGGCGATCGTTGTCGTGGCGTTCGCGCTGTTCGTCAGCCTGTTCCCGCTGGGGGCAGGCCGCCTTCTGCTGAAGGCACAGGACTGGGCCGCTCTCAACGTCGGCTGGTATTACCTGCTGGCGATGACCCTGTACCTGGTGTTCGTGGTGGGCGTGGCGCTGTCCAAGTACGGTGGCATCAAGCTGGGTGCCGACCATGACGAGCCGGAGTTCAGTTACCTCTCCTGGGCCGGCATGCTGTTCGCGGCGGGCATCAGCATCACGCTGTTCTTCTTCTGCGTTTCCGAACCGCTGACCCACTACCTGCAGCCGCCGCAGGGCGATCCGGCCGCGGGCGAGGCCGGTGCGCGCCAGGCCATGCAGCTGCTGTTCCTGCATTGGGGCCTGCATGGCTGGGGTGTGTTCGCGCTGGCGGCGATGGCGATGGCCTACTTCGCCTACCGCCACAACCTGCCGCTGGCGCTGCGCTCGGCGCTGTACCCGCTGATTGGCAAGCGCATCAACGGCCCGATCGGCTACACCGTGGACGCGCTGGGCATCGTCGCCACCGTGTTCGGCATCGGCGCCGACATGGGCTTCGGGGTGCTGCACCTCAATGCCGGGCTGGCGCACCTGTTCAACATCCCGCATTCCAACCTGGTGCAGATCATCCTGGTGGTGGCCATGATGGGCGCGGCGGTGGCGGTGGCCGTGTCCGGCGTCGAGAAAGGCGTGCGCTGGATGGCCAACATCAACATGCTGCTGGCGATCGCGCTGGTGCTGTTCATGCTGTGCGCCGGCCCCACCCAGTACCTGCTCAGCACCTTGATGCAGAACCTGGGCGACTACCTCGGCAGCGTGGTCGGCAAGAGTTTCGATGTGTATGCCTACGGCGGCCGACCGGAATGGCTGGGCGGCTGGACGGTGTTCTACTGGGCCTGGTGGATCGGCTGGGCGCCCTTTGTCGGGCTGTTCATCGCGCGCATCTCGCGCGGCCGCACCATCCGCGAATTCGTGTTCGGCGTGCTGCTGATCCCGCTGGGTTTCACCCTGGCGTGGCTGTCGATCTTCGGCAACAGCGCGCTGGACCAGGTGCTGCACCACGGCCAGCAACAGTTGGCGCAGCTGGCGGTGGATGATCCACCGACCGTGCTGTATGCGCTGCTGGACGGCTACCCCTGGAGCCGCGCGGTGATCACGGTGACAGTGCTGGTCAGCTTCATCTTCTTCGTGACCTCGGCCGACTCGGGGGCGGTGGTGTTGTCCACGCTGTCCTCGCATGGCGGCGCACCCGAGGATGATGGTCCGCGTTGGCTGCGCGTGTTCTGGGGCACGGTGATCGCGGTGCTGACCGCGGGCCTGTTGCTGGCCGGCAGTATCGACGCACTGAAATCGGCGGTGGTGCTGGCGTCGTTGCCGTTCTCGGCGATCCTGTTGTTGATGATGTGGGGGCTGACCCGCGCCTTCAGTGACGAATCGCACCGCAAGCGCGCGCTGCAGTACCGGCCATCGCCGCTGATCGGCGACGATCGCCACCACCAGGGCTGGCGCCAGCGCCTGAGCCAGGCGATGCATTTCCCGGTGCGCGACCAGGTCTACCGCTTCATGGATGACACGGTGAAGCCGGCGATGGAAGCGGTGGCCGAGCAGCTGCGCGGGCAGGGCTGGGACGTGGCCACGCGCTTCGAGGCGGGCGACATGGAGTTGACGGTCAACCATGGCGAGCAGCAGGACTTCCTGTACCGGGTGATCCTGAGCGGTTACCTGACCCCGTCGTTCGCCGCACAGCAGCTGCGCAACCAGCGCTACTACCGCGCCGAGGTGCACCTGTTCGAAGGCAGCCAGGACTACGACCTGGTGGGCTACAGCCGCAAGCAGATCATCAACGACATCATCAGCCAGTACGAACGACACCTGCAGTTCCTGCACCTGAGCCGGTGATGCGGTGGGTGCGGACCGTTGGTCCGCACCCCCTGTAGAGCCGAGCCCGCGCTCGGCTCCTCGGTGTCGGAAGAGCAGCCGAGCATGGCTCGGCTCTACAGTCGCAATCAGAACCTGTAACGAGCGCCCAGCGAGACGAACTGTCCGCGCAGGTTGTACTGGCTGATGTCGAAACCGTTGGAGCCACCGGCGGGGTCGAACGGCGGGTCCTTGTCGGTCAGGTTCAGCACCGACAGCGACAGCGTGGTGTTGGCAATCCCTTCGTACGCTACGTACAGGTCCAGCTGGTGATACGGCTTGATGCGGTCGCGCAGGCCCGGGTTGCTGGTCGCCGTCGCCACACGCTGGTCGTAGCCGCTCACGTACTGCAGGCTCAGCGTGCTGCTCCAGTCGCCCACCGCCCAGTTCAACGAGGTGGTGCCGCGGGTGCGAGGCAGCGCGCCGTGGCGGTTGTTGCCGGCGCCTTCGTACGGTGCCTGGCCGGCTACCAGCGGCTGCTTGAAACTGAGCAGGTGGGTCCAGCTGCCGGCCACGGTGAAGTTGCCCCAGCCGTCGGTACGGAAGGTGCGGCTGGCGTCCAGATCCAGCCCCGAAGTGGTCAACTCCCCTTGGTTGGCGTACTGGTTGGTGATGAACTGGATGCGTCCCTGCGCATCACGTTGCACGCGACCGGGGAACAGCGTCGGGTTGTCGACGATGAACTGCGCGCTGTCCGGCTTGACCAGGTTGTCCTGCTCGATGCGGTACCAGTCCAGGCCGATGCTGGTATCGGCATCCGGCGACCACACTGCACCCACGTTGAAGTTGCGCGAGCGCTCCGCCTTCAGATCCGGGTTGCCGGTGCGGATGTTGGTCACGCCACGACTGCCGCCGGGCTGCAGCGGATCCAGCGGATCGATCACCGAGCCGTAGCTGACGGTCTGGCCCGGCGCGATCTCCGGCAACGAGGGCGCGCGGAACCCGCGCGAGAACGAGCCACGCAGCAGCAGGCTGTCCAACGGCTGCCAGCGCAGCGCCACCTTCGGCGAGAACGCCTTGCCGAAGTCATCGTAGTGATCGCCGCGGCCGGCCACCTGCAGCTCCAACGTGCGGTGCAGTGGCACGCTCAGTTCGGCATAGGCGGCACTGACCTGGCGCTCGCCATTGACCACGTTGATGGCCGGGCGCAGTTCGGTGCCCGACAGCACCTGTGCACTGGTACGCGCATCCAGCGACTCCTTGCGGAACTCGGCGCCCCAGGCGAAGCCGACCGCACCGGCCGGCAGCTCCCACAGCGAGGTCGAGGCCTTCACGTTCAATGAGTGCAGCCTGTACCAGCCCGGGCGCTTGGTCTGCAGGCGCAGTGCATCCAGCGCGCCCGGCGTGCTGGACGGGTTGAGGAAGTTGTAGCTGCCATCGCGCAGGATCTGTTCGAACGCGTAGCGGTTGACGAAATTGTCCACGTACTCGCGCTGTGCACTCTGCGAGGTCAGCGCCGCCACTTCCCAGTCCCAGCGTTCACCGCTGCCGCGCACGCCCGCCAGGGCGCGGTAGAACACCTGCGTGTTGTCCTTCAGGCGCGGGCCGAGATCGAAGAAGGTGTACTCGAACGGCAGTGGCGTGCTGCCCGGGTTGTTGGGATGGCCGACCGGCAGCACCGCCGGCACGTCGATGAGCGTGCCGCTGGCCGGGTTGTAGGCACGCAGGCCGGGGCCAACGGTCAGCGGCGCACTGAAGATCTGGTCGGCCTTGTTGTGGCTGTACAGCACGTCGGCGAAGGCTTCGACGCTGTCGTTGAAGCGGTAGGTCGCGCTCAACGACGCCTGCAGGCGCTCGGCGCCGGGCTGCAAGGTCTTGAACGGCTGCGCGTTGAAGGCGCAGGCCTGGCCGGGCAGGGTGCTGCCGAAATCGCTGTAGGGACGCAGCTGACTGCCATCCGGGCAGTTGGCGAACGGTTGCGGCGCGCGCGGGTTGGACAGCCAGTTGCCACCGGCGGTGGACCAGCCGGCCAGGCGTCCGCCGGGCTTGTCGCGGAAATCGCCGCTGCGGGTATAGGCGCGCTGGTCGGCGTCGAGGCGATCACGCTTGAGCAGGTCCAGCCCGAACAGCACGTTCCAGCCCTGCTGCTCCAGGTCGCCGAAGCCGGCCAGCAGGTTGGCCTTGCGTTCGTCCAGGCCGCCCTGGGTGGCGGTACCGAAGCCGCCGCCCACTTCCACGCCCTGGAAGTTCTTGCGCAGGATGATGTTGATGACACCGGCGATGGCGTCGGAGCCATACACCGCCGAGGCGCCGTCCTTCAGCACTTCGATGCGTTCCACCGCGCTGATCGGCAGCGCGTTGAGGTCGACGAAGGTGTCCTGGGTATTGAGCGCGAAGCCGAAGTTGGACACGCGGTAGCCGTTGACCAGCACCAGTGTGTTCTTCGGCGACAGGCCACGCAGGCCGATCGAGGCCGAGCCGGCGGCGAAGCTGCCGGTGTACTGCTCGTCGAAGCTGTTGCCGGCATTGGCCGACAGGTTGCGCAGCACGTCGGTGAGGGTGGAGCGGCCGGTCTGCTCGATCTGTTCGCGGCTGACGATCTGCACCGGGTTCGGCCCGGCGGTGTCGCTGCGCTTGATGTTGGAACCGGTCACCAGCACGGTGCCGAGGGTGGTGCTGTCCTTGCCGGTGTCGGCGGATTCAGCGGCGCCGGCAGCGCCGGCGGTGAGGCCCAGCGCGATCGCGCCGGCAAGCAGGTTCAGGGTGGTGCGGTACATGGAAGCGACAACGCCGAACGGGGGAGGAGCCGTCAGTACCGCATGCAGGTACATGCGCCTTCCAATGACGAAAGCGCATTCAGTTATACATCACAGGTTCTTAACGAAAGTCGGTGCCTCCGTTGGAGCAGACCCACTCGGTGGTGCCGGACCGATCTTTGGTGGGTGCGGACCGTTGGTCCGCACACCCTGCAGGGTCACAGTCCTTTCCCTGTGGAAAGAAGCCTTATCCCCCCGCGCTACGCGCGAGAGTCGACTGACAGTCGACTCTACCCGGGGCAGCGCCATTACCGACAGCGTCATCCGCTGAGGCATCAAGGCCGCAGCAGCACCTTGCCGTTACGGCCCGAACCGGCGCCGGCCTTCGCCGCCTGGGCGATGTCGTCCAGTGCGAAGATCTGCTCCACCGGCAAGGTCAGTTCGCCGCTCGCCGCACGCTTCAGCAGTTCGCCAACCAGCCGGCGCTTGTCCTCCACGGCCATCGCCTGGCTGACCTTGCTGCCCCAGAAGCCCTTCACCGTGGCCTCCTTGTAGATCAGGCCGCCGGCCGGGATGCGCATCGGTTCGCCGCTCATCACCCCGAACGACACCAGCGTGCCGTGGTGGCCGAGCAGGTCGACAAGGTCACCGCTGGCATCACCGCCGATGGAATCCACCGCGGCCGCGGCCTGTGCTTCGCCGGTCGCTTCACGCACGCGATCCTTCCAACCATCCACCGAGGTGTCGAACACATGATCGACGCCCAGCGCCCGCAACTGCGCGACCGCATCGGCATTGCGCACCAGGTTGGCTACATGCACGCCACGCGCCCGCGCCAGCATCGCCAGCGACTTGCCCACCGCGCCGTTGGCGGTGTTCTGCACGATCCACTGGCCCGGCTCGACGTGCAGGAATTCCAGCAGCATCAGCGCGCTCAGCGGCATCGCGATCAACTGTGCGGCCATCTCGTCCGGAATCGCCTCCGGCATCGGAATCACCATGCGTGCCGGCGCGATGAAGGCCTCGGCCCAGGTGCCGTGCACCGAGGCGGCGGCTACCCGCTGGCCGATCTGCAGGCCGTCCACGCCATCGCCGAGTGCATCGACCACACCCAGCGCTTCACTGCCACCGATCGCCGGCAGGGTCGGCTTGTAGCCGTAGAGGCCGCGCACGGTCAGCAGATCGTGGTTGTGGATCGAGGCCAGCACAGTGCGGATGCGCACCTCGCCGGGGCCGGGCTCAGGCAGCGGCGCATCGGCAATGGCAAGGACGTCGGCCGGCTTGCCGAAGGAGGGGTACTGGGCAGCGCGCATGGGTGGTGTTCCGGGGAAAGTTGATGTTGTACCGAACTGGGGCCGCAGGGGCTGTCGACAAGGCGCCGCAGCTGCAACACGGCATCCTGCGACTGATCGTCGCGACATGTGCTGATTACCGCATCTTGTGTTGACGGTTCGGGATATCCCCACTATGTTGTGGCCGTCACTCCCGGTCAGCCGCCGCCGCCGGACATGCAGCAAACGTCCCGCGGCCCGCCCCTGAAGGCTTGCCGTGTCGACGCGGCCGCCATCGTGCGGACGCAGGTCGCCCCCACGGCCCGGATACCGGCCGCAGGCGCAGGCAGATGCCGACGACCTACGTTCCCGTGCCCTGGCAATCCACCCGTTCGCCCCGTGCGCCGGTATCGCGTTCAGGGCCGCCATGGCATCGACCGCCAACGCGCGTGCGAGCCTGGAGTTTCACCACCATGACCGACAGTACCTTCCGCGTGGCCGATCTGGCCGGCGCCGGCGACGCCTTGCGCGCCGGTGGCGAGCGCGTGCCGACCTGGATCACCAAGGAGGCCGGCAACCGCCGCCTGCCGTTCGAGGCCGAGCGCCTGCAGCGCAGCATCGACGCCGTGCATGCCGAGTTCCCGCAGCTGGACGTGAGCGACTATCGCCGCGTGGTGCAGGCGATGGTCGAGCGCAAACCGAGCATCAGCGCCGACGACCTGGTCGATCTGCTGATCCGTGAGGCCGAATCGCGGGTGGACCTGGTTGCACCCGAGTGGGAACAGTTTGCCGCGCGCATCTACCTGCGCCGCCTGTACAAGCGCGCCAGCCGCAACCGCTTCTACGACGTCGGCCTGAAGTACGGTTCGTATGTGGGCCTGCAGGAAAGCCTGGCTGACCGCGGCATCTACAGCAACGACATCCTGCGCTGCTATTCGAAGGAAGAGCTGCAGCAGGCCGGCGAGATGATCGACCCGGAGCGCGACCGCCTGTTCGCCTACAACGGCCTGTACCTGCTGGCCACGCGCTATCTGGCCAGCGACCGCAGCCGCGAGGTCTACGAACTGCCGCAGGAGCGCTGGCTGACCATCGCGCTGTACCTGATGCAGGAAGAAAAGCCGCGCGAGCGGCGCATGCAGCTGGTCGGCGAGGCGTACTGGGCGCTGTCCAACCTGTACATGACCGTCGCCACACCGACCCTGGCCAATGCCGGCAAGGTGGGTGGGCAGCTGTCCAGCTGCTTCATCGACACGGTGGACGACAGCCTGCAGGGCATCTATGACTCCAACACCGATATCGCCCGCGTGTCCAAGCACGGTGGCGGCGTCGGCGCCTACCTGGGCTATGTGCGCAGCAGCGGCGCGCCGATCCGGGGCGTGGCCAATTCCTCCGGCGGCGTGGTGCCGTGGATCAAGCAGCTCAACAACACCGCGGTGTCGGTCGACCAGCTTGGCCAGCGCAAGGGCGCGGTGGCGGTGTACCTGGACATCTGGCACCGCGACATCGAAGCCTTCATGGACCTGCGCCTCAACAACGGCGACCAGCGCCTGCGCGCGCACGATGTGTTCACCTCGGTGTGCGTGCCCGACCTGTTCATGGAAGCGGTCGAGCGCCGCGCCGACTGGTACCTGTTCGACCCGCACGAGGTGAAGCAGGCCAAGGGCTGGTACCTGCAGGACTTCTATGATGAGACGCGCGGTGCGGGCAGCTTCCGCGACCGCTATGCCGAACTGGTGGCCGACGAGCGCATCAGCCGCCGCACGGTGAAGGCGATCGATCTGTTCAAGCGGATCATGCTCAGCCAGCTGGAGACCGGAAATCCGTTCCTGTTCTACCGCGACGAGGTCAACCGCCGGAACCCGAACAAGCACGCGGGCATGATCTATTCCAGCAACCTGTGCACCGAGATCCTGCAGAACATGAGCCCGACGCGGATGATCCAGGAGATCGTCAGCGGCGACCAGATCGTCACCACGCGCCGCGCCGGTGACTTCGTGGTCTGCAACCTGTCCTCGATCAACCTCGGCCGGGCAATCAGTGCGCCGGATGACCTGCTGGCCACCGACGTGCTGGAGCGCCTGATCCCGATCCAGGTGCGCATGCTCGACAACGTGATTGACCTCAACGCGCTGCCGGTGCCGCAGGCCACGATCACCAACCGCAAGTACCGCGCCATCGGCCTGGGCACGTTCGGTTGGCACCACCTGCTGGCGCAGCAGGCGATCCAGTGGGAATCACCGGATGCCGAAGAATTGGCCGACCGTCTCTACGAACGCATCAACTTCCTGACCATCCAGGCCAGCGCGCAGCTGGCGAAGGAGAAGGGCAGCTACCCGATGTTCGCTGGCAGCGACTGGCACAACGGGCGCTACTTCCGTGACCGCGACTACAGCGGCGTCGCATGGGACAGCCTGGCCCACGAGGTCGCCACGCACGGCCTGCGCAACGGCTGGCTGCTGGCCGTGGCGCCGAACATGAGTACCGCGCAGATTGCCGGTTCCACCGCATCGATCGACCCGATCTACAGCGCGTTCTACTACGAGGAAAAGAAGGACTTCCGGCGGCCGGTGGCGGCGCCGGGCCTGTCGCTGGAAACCTGGCCGTACTACGAGAAGGGTGCCTACAAGGTCGACCAGTTCGCCAGCGTGCGCCAGAACGCCCGCCGCCAGCGCCATGTCGACCAGTCGATCAGCTTCAACCTGTACGTGCCCAGCACCATCCGCGCCAGCACGTTGCTGGAGCTGCACCTGAGCGCCTGGCGCGAGGGCCTGAAGACCACCTACTACGTGCGCTCCAACGACATCGACATCAGCGAATGCGAGTGGTGCGCCAGCTGACCATCCACGGTAGCGCCGGGCCACGCCCGGCGAGCGCATCGCGCGGCCGTCGCACATTCCGCCGGGCATGGCCCGGCGCTACCCCTGCAGGTAACACCATGGCAACTCCCCTCGACCGCATCAAGATCCTCGAACCACGCCACCCCAACCGCAGCACCGGCATCATCAACGGCCAGACCAGCGGCATCCTCAACTGGAACGATATCCCGTATCCGTCCTTCTATCGGGCCTACAAGGAGCTGTCGACCAACTTCTGGATTCCCGACGAGGTCGACATGAAGCTCGATGCTCGCCAGTACGGCGAGCTCAACGCACGCGAAAAGAACGCCTATGACTCGATCATCGGCCTGCTGGCCACGCTGGATTCACCGCAGACGCGCTTCATCTACAACGTGGCCGAGTACATCACCGACCCGGCCGCGCATGCCAACGCAGCCATCATCGGCCAGCAGGAAGTGATCCACAACGAGAGCTACAGCTACGTGCTGGCCTCGATCACCGACCTGCCGAACCAGAACCGCATCTTCGAGATCGCTCGCACCCATCCGACCATCATCAAGCGCAATGCCCCGATCATGGGCGCGTATGACGATTTCATGCGCGAGAAGACCGCCGAGACCCTGCTCAAGTCGTTGATCCAGTCCTCGATCCTGGAGGGCATCAATTTCTATTCCGGGTTCGCGTACTTCTACAACATGGTGCGGCAGAACCGCATGAACGGCACCGGCAAGATCATCAGCTTCATCAATCGCGACGAGCTGGCCCATACCAAGTTCATCAGCGAGCTGATCCGCGCCATCATCGGCGAAAACCCCGAGCTGCAGACCAATGAGTTGACCGCCTATGTGCACCAGTCATTCGAACATGCCATCGAGCTTGAGACGCAGTGGTCGTCGGAGGTGCTGGATGGCATCGATGGCATCGACGTGGACGAGATGACGCGCTACGTGAAGTACCGGGCCAACAAGATGGCCGGCATGCTCGGCATCGAGCGCCTGTACAGCGACACCACTGACAACGTGATGCCGTGGATCAAGGCCTACGCCGACAACTTCACCGAGACCAAGACCGACTTCTTCGAGATGCGCAATGCAAGTTACAAGAAGACCAACGTCGACAACGGCTTCGACGATCTCTGAGCCTGGCGCCGTGCTGAGCATCCTGATGGTGGTCGCCTCCTTGAGCGGCAACACCCGCGAACTCGGCCGGCAGATCGCCGAACGCTGCCGCGTTGCCGGTCATGCGGTGTACTGGCAGGAGGCCGACGACCTGCGCCAGGCACCGCCGCTGGCGGCCGATGAGGCCGACCTGGTGCTGCTGGGCTGCTGGACCGACAACGCCGGCCGCACGCCAGCGGAGATGAAGGCATGGGTGGCCGGCATCGCCGAGCGCGGCGAGCGGCCACGGCAGCTGGCGGTGTTCGGCACCGGCGAAACGCAGTGGGGGCAGGAGTACTACTGCGGCGCCGTGCACCGGCTGATCCGCTATTTCCGCAGCGACTATCCGCCGCTCGAGATCGAGCAGATGCCGCATGGCGAGCGTCACGCCGCAGCCATCGACGCCTGGACCGATACGGTCCTGGCCCACTACTGGAGCAACACCGATGCAGATCATCGACGCCACCACGCCTGAGCAGTTCCAGCAGCTGCTGGCCGAACATCCGCGGGTGCTGGTGGATTTCCACAAGGACCAGTGCCCGGGCTGCCGGATGCTGGAGATGTCGTTGCATCGCGTGGCCAACAGCGTGGCGGGGCAGGGCACGACCCTGCTGCGCGTGCAGCTGGAGGTGCTGGGTGAGGCGTTCTTCAGGGAGCTGGGACTGCGGCAGACGCCGACGCTGTCCCTGTTCCGTGACGGTAACGAACGCACGCGCCTGGCCGGGTTCCAGTCGCCGCAGCAGATCGAGGCCGCGATCGCGCTGCATTTGTAGAGCCGAGCCCATGCTCGACTGCCGTTCGCGCGGTGAGCGATGAGTCGAGCATGGCTCGACTCTACAAGGGCATCCACGCGTGGCGTGGATCTACCGGGGCAGGGTCCGTGCTTTGGCGTCAGGCTCCGCTGAAGGTATCCACCAGCAGCTTCACGTTCAGCACCACGATCACCAGCGCGATCACCCAGGCAATCGCGCCCAGCCAGCGTGGTGCGACCAAGGCGCCCATCGTCACCTTGTCGGTCACGATCCGCACCAGGGGGATGATCGCGAACGGCAGCTGCATCGACAGCACCACCTGGCTCAGCACCAGCAGCTTCACCGCGCCCTGGTCGCCGAACAGCATGATCACCACCACCACTGGAATGATCGCCAGTGCGCGCGTGATCAGCCGACGCAGCCACGGCGGCAGGCGCAGGTGCAGGAAGCCTTCCATCACGATCTGGCCGGCCAGCGTGGCGGTCACTGTCGAATTCAGGCCCGAGGCCAGCAGGGCAATCGCAAACAGTGTCGCCGCCGCGCCCACGCCCAGCATCGGCGCCAGCAGCTGGTGGGCCTGCTCGATGTCTTCCACATCGAAACGGCCATTGGCATGGAACACCGCCGCCGCCAGGATCAGGATGCTGGCGTTGATGAACAGTGCCAGCGTCAGCGCGAGGGTGCTGTCGGTCACCGCCCAGCGCAGCGCGCTGCGACGGCCCTCGTCGGTGCGCGGATAGGCGCGGGTCTGCACGATGGAAGAATGCAGGTACAGGTTATGCGGCATAACCGTGGCGCCGATGATGCCGATGGCGATGTACAGCGCGTGCGGATCAGTCACTACCTGCGCGCGCGGAATGAATCCGCCCAGCACGTCCATCACCGGCGGTGCGGCCAGCGCGATCTGCACCATGAAGCAGCCGAAGATCACCATCAGCAGCGCGATCACGAAGGCTTCCAGAGCACGGAAACCGCGGTTCATCAGCAGCAGCACCAGCAGTGTGTCCAGGGCAGTGATGACCGCGCCCCACAGCAGCGGCAGGTCGAACAGCAGCTTCAATGCGATCGCGGTGCCGATCACCTCGGCCAGGTCGCAGGCGATGATCGCTGCCTCGCACAGCGCCCACAGCGCCAGGTTCACCGGCTTGGGGTAGCGCGCGCGGCAGGCCTGCGCCAGGTCCATGCCGGTGGCGATGCCGAGCCGCGCCGACAGCGCCTGCAGGATCACCGCCATCAGGTTGGAGATGAGGATGACCGACAGCAGCAGGTAGCCGAAGCGCGAACCGCCGGCGAGGTCGGTGGCCCAGTTGCCAGGGTCCATGTAGCCGACCGAGATCATGTAGCCCGGGCCAAGGAAGGCCAGCAGGCGGAACCACCAATGGCCCCTGTCGGGCACCGCAACCGAGGCGTTGAGCGCACCCAGGCTGGCCGGAGTAGAGGCCGAAGGGTCGTGGGGCGCCAGGGTGTTCATGGGTCCGAATATAGCTCCTGCTATAGTCATTAGCAATGTGAAACAATCGTCTTTATCGCGTTACTGGTCCAGAATTCAGTTTCAAACCCGGAGTAGACCGGAAGGACAGGCGCAGGCGTGGGCAAGACCGACGATTCGACATCGCTGAAAAGCACCCCCTTGATCGAGGCTGAGCGCCAGGTCGAGAGCTTCCGGCAAGTGCGCGAAGCGCACCGGATGGAGCTGGTGGAGGACTATGTCGAGCTGATCTCGGACCTGCTGGCCGACGGCGGCGAGGCCCGCCAGGTCGACATCGCCACCCGCCTGGGCGTGGCCCAGCCCACCGTGGCGAAGATGCTGCGGCGCCTGGCCCGCGATGGCTGGGTGGTGCAGCGACCGTACCGCGGCGTGTTCCTGACCCCGGAAGGCGAGGCGCTGGCCCATGCCAGCCGCCAGCGCCACCAGACCGTGGAGCGTTTTCTGCTGGCGCTGGGCGTGGACCCGGATACCGCGCGGCGCGATGCCGAGGGCATCGAGCACCACGTGAGCGAACAGACGCTGGCGTTGTTCGAGGCGTTCGTGCGCAAGGCCGAGGGCGAGGCGCCGTATCGGTAGCACCGGGCCATGCCCGGCGGGCGCGTCGCCGTGTTCATGCCTTTCGCCGGGCATGGCCCGGCGCTACCGTGGTTGGATGGCGCCGTTGGGGCAGCGGGCCTGTACCTGCGCGCACGCCCGTTTCGTCCATTCCTTCAACACCGGCTGCAGGCCTTGGTAACGCCGGCCTTGCCAGCCATTGGCCAGCACCGTGCCGTCGGCATCGATCAGTACCAGATTCGGCGGTGCCAGCCCGGCCAATGCCTGCAGGGCCGGCATGCGCGCAGCGCGGCGCGGGTCAAGCACCGGCCACGGCATGTCCTGCGCGTGCATGTAGCGGCGCAGCGCGCTCTCGCTTTCATCCAGGCTGACGTACACCACTTCGGTATCGGCGCCGGCCTCGCGCAACGCGTCGCGCATGCTGCGCAGCGTGGGCACGAAGGCATGGCAGGGCGCACACCAGTCGGCACCGAAGTACAGCGCCACCAGTTTCGGCGGCTGTGTCCATTGCATCGGTCGCAGCGAGCGCTGTTCCGGCCGCATCAGCGAGGCCGAGACCTGCGCGTGCAGGTCCGCAGCCATCGCCGGTGCGGCCAGCAGCACGGCACAGGCCAGCAACAACGCTCGCAGAGCTTCAGAACGCATAGCGCAGGTTGACGTACCACGAACGCGCGAAGCGCGGCCCGTAGACATAGTCGCTGTCACGCAGCGCGCCCACTTCCAGATCTTTCTGGCGCTGATCGAACACGTTCTTGACACCCGCGGCCACCGACACTTCCTGCTGCGCCTGCGCGCCCAGATGGCGGTGCCAGCGAGCACCAAGATCGGTGACCAGGAAGGAACGCGTACGGTGCAGCTCGCCCAACCGGTTGTTCAGCACCGACATCGGCCCGGTATGGCGCAGCGCGACGAAGGTTTCCCACGGCTCGGCGGGCATCCAGCTGAGCTGCGCCAGGCCGGTCCAGCGCGGGGTCTTCAGGTAGTCGCGGCTTTCGATGATGGTGTCGCCACCGTCGCCGGTGTCGTCGAAGATGCGCTGCGGTTCGCGGAAGCGCGAGCGGTACCACGAGGCACCGGCGGTCAGGCGCCACTGCGGCGACGGCTGCCAGCCGAGGTTGGTTTCCGCCCCCAGCACGTTGGAGCCGGAGGCGTTGTAGCGCAGCTGGCTCAGTTGTCCGTCATCGCCGCGCTGGATCTCGCCCAGCGCGAAGGTGTCGCGGATGCGTGCATAGGAGGCGGTAGCATCCCAGCTCCACACTGGATTGGCCGGGTCCGAGCGCCAGTCGAAGCCGAACAGGGTGGTCAACGCGCGCTCTTCCTTCAGGCCATCGGTGTTGCGCACGCGCACCTGCTCGCCACCCAGCGTATCGACGTGCACGTCCTCGACGAAGATCTCCGGCGCACGGAAGCCGGTGGCGATGCCGGCGCGCCATTTCAGGTTGGGCGTGGCCTGCCAGGCCAGGGCGATGCGCGGCGAGAACACCGCGCTGTCCAGTTCCGAGCTCTTGTCCACGCGTGCGCCCAGTACCAGGTCGACGTTGTCGCGCAGGCTCCACTCGTCCTGGATGAAGGCGCCCAGGTTGTGGAAGGTCGCATCCTCCAGTACCGCAAGACGCTGGCCGTCACCGGTGCGGTTGTCGTCGCGCAGCGCCTCGTGCTTGTACTGCACGCCGAAGGCCAGCGCGTGCGCACCCAACCGCCAGTTCAACTGGCTGTCGATGTAGTGCAGCGGGTTGTGGGTGCGGCCGTACTGGCGCCACGAACGCGAGGCCGCGCTGCCGGCCACGTTGGGATCCAGCTGCGACGGGTCATGGCCGGGCGCGGACGGATCGGTAACGACGTCGCCCAGACCGCCATAGAAGCTGTCGCGGTCAATGTCGGCGAAGGCGTAGGCCAGGCGGAAATCGACGTCGGCATTGACTTCCTGGTCCCACGACACGCTGCCGCGGCGGTATTTCGTATCCAGCGATTCGGCGATGTTGGCCAGGTATTCGGGCTGGTCCAGGCGATTGCCGCCGCGGCGGGTTTCATCGGTCACCTGCAGGTCCAGGCGCAGCCGCGTGCCCGGCGTGGGCGCGTACCAGGCCTGCAGCCCGCCGACCTTGAGGTTCTTGCGGGTGATCTCGGTGTAGCCGTCACCGTTGTAGTCGATGCCGCTGTTCCAGTTGCGCTGGGCAATCACTGAAAGCCCGGCGTCGGCATCTTTCGCCACCAGGTCCAGGCGCACGTCGGCATTCTTCTGCGGTGTGCCCTTCAGGACATCCACGCCGGCCTGCACATGGCCGCCGCTGCGCGCCGGCAGCGGCGGAATCAGGTTGATCACACCGGCCACCGCACCCGGGCCGTACAGCGCCGAGCCGCCGCCCTTGACCACTTCGATGCGGTCGACGAACCCGGCCGGGATCTGTTCCAGGCCGTACACGCTGCCCAGCGTGGACAACAGCGGGATGCCATCGAACAACAGCTGGTTGTAGGCACCGGGCAGGCCCAGCAGCTGCACTTCGCTGGTGTTGCAGTTCTGGCAGTTGCTTTCCACGCGCAGGCCGTTGATCAGCTCGGCGGCGCGCGAGAAGTCGGTGGCCGCGCGCAGCGCGATGTCTTCCTTGCGCAGCACTTCGGTGCGGATCGGGACATCGGATAGCAGGCGTTCGCTGCGGGTGGCGGTGCTGACCTTGACCTGCACGCGGTCCAGCTCGGTGGGCTTCGAGGTGGCGGCCAGTGCAGGCAGCGGCACGGTCAGGGCAATGGCGGCGGCCAGGGGCAGCCGATGGAAGAGGGGCGTGGCAACGGGCATGAGGGCGTCGTCCTTGGGAGAAGAAAGGCGGCGAGGGCGACCTGGCTGACGCATATGAAAGCAGCGGCTTATTAATATAGCAAGTGCTATATAACGAGGCTGAGGCAATTACGCTTTGGGTACCAGTCGAGTCAGATCATGCATGTGTTATAACATTACATAAAACGACTGCAACCCTGCCGGTGGTCATGTCCATGGGATGGAGTTGCCGTGTAGGCGCGGTCGGATCGTCAGCCGCGGCGGAATGCGGCGGGGGTCCGGGCGCCGACGATGATCATGCGGATCATCGTGGAGATCTGTTCGACCAGTTCCGGATCCTTCTCCGGCGGCAGGTCCATGGCGGTGGCACCCATCGCGAACACCAGCCGGGTGATGGCCTTGGCCACCAGTTCCGGGGCATGCAGCACGGCGCCGTCCAGTGCAGCCAGGCGCACCAGGTCGTGCTGCAGCTCTTCTTCGAAATAGTGCAGTTCGCGTTCGACCGCATGCTTGAAGTCGTCCGAGCCGACCGCGCCTTCGCGCAGCAGCACGTGCAGCAGCTTGTCGTCGGCGCGCAGCTGTTCCATGAAGGTCTCCACGGAAACGCGCACCACGCTGGTGGCGGTAGAGGTGGCGCGCTGGCGGGCCTCGCCGATGATGGTGCGCAGCGAGCGGCCGGCGGCGTCGATCAGCGCCACGGCCAGTTCGTCCATGTCGCGGAACTGCCGGTAGAAGCTGTTCGGCGCAATGCCGGCCTCACGTGCCACTTCGCGCAGGCTGAGCGTGGACAGGCTGCGGTGTGGCCCGATCAGCTTCAGGGCGGCGGCCAGCAGATCCTCGCGGCTCACCGTACGGCGGGCCGGGCTGTTGGCATCTTCAGGCGTCGACAAGGCGGTGGCGGCGGCCATGGGGGTTCCGGTGGGGCGAGGCTGAATCATACCCAATCCGGTTCAATATACACATGTATACACAGGTGTATGTGCGCCCGTATAGTGCGCCCATGAGCGCTGTCGTCCGTCCGTCCCTGTTCTCTCCGTACCGCTGGGTCTCGCCGTCGCTGTTCGATTTCTGGGCGGGCCAGCTCAATCCCCTGTGGACCCTGCGCGAGCCGGTGGCCCGACTGGTCCGGCGCGAGCCGGCCGGCGAGGGCGCGGCGACCCTGGTCCTGCGCCCCAACCGGCACTGGGCCGGCATGCGCGCCGGCCAGCACGTCACCCTGGGCGTCGAGATTGAGGGGCGCCTGTGGCAGCGCAGCTACAGCCCTACCGCACTGGGTCGGCGCGAGCTGGCGATCACCGTCAAGGCGATCGATGGCGGCCGGGTCAGCCAGCATCTGGTAAACCATGCACAGCCGGGCGAACTGTTCCGCCTCGATGCCGCCTTCGGCGAGTTCCATATGCCGGCCGCGGCGCCGGTGCTGCTGCTGGCTGCCGGCAGTGGCATCACGCCGATGCGCAGCCTGTTGCGCGACGCCTGCCAGCGCCCGCTGGCAGCACCGGTGGACCTGTTCTATTGGGAGCGCACCGCCGCCCATCTGCAGTTCCGTGATGAACTGCAGGCGCTGGCCGCGGCACATCCGAACCTGCGCGTGCATCTGCTGGCCACCCGCGAGGGTGAGGCGCCGGCCGCGCGCATCGATACCCATGATCTGCAGGTGGCCGGCGATGACACGCCGCTGGCGCAGCGCCATGTGTTGGCCTGCGGTCCGGATGGCTTCGTTGCCGCTGCGCGTGAACGCCTGGCGCACCAGGTGGCTGGCTTCCAGGCCGAAGCCTTCACCCCGCCGGCGCCACTGCGCGATGCCAGCAGCGAAGGCGAGGTGTCGCTGACGCTTGCGCGCAGTGGCCGCCAGCTGAGCGTGCCGCGAGGCCGCTCGCTGCTGGAAAGCCTGGAAGCGCATGGCATCAAGCCCAAGCACGGTTGCCGCATGGGCATCTGCAACACCTGCACCTGTGATCGCGTCAGTGGCGCCACCCGCCACCTTCGCACCGGCGACCTGCAGTCCGAATCGGCACAGCCGGTGCGGATCTGCGTGAGCGCACCGACCACCGACCTGACTCTGGATCTCTGAGGACGCCTGCCATGACCCGCGCTACCGACCGTGCCCTGAGCACCGCCGAGATGCATGCCTTCGGTGAGGAACTCGATGCGATCCGCGACCGTGTGATCGGCAGCCTCGGCGCCTCCGATACCCGCTACATCCGCCGTGTGGCTGCCGCCGTGCGATGGTTCGGCGTGGGTGGCCGTGGCCTGCTGTTCCTGGCAGCATTCTCGCCGCTGTTCTGGATGCCGCTGCTGTGGCCGGCCGCGATCACTGGCACGCTGCTGCTGGCGTTGTCGAAGATCCTGGAGAACATGGAGCTGGGCCACAACGTCATGCACGGCCAGTTCGACTGGACCGGCGACCCCAAGCTCAATGGCAACACCTACGAGTGGGATATCGTTGCCACCGCCGACAACTGGCGCAAGACCCACAATTTCCGCCACCACACCTATACCAACGTGCGTGGCATGGACGATGACATCGGCTACGGCCTGCTGCGCATCTTCCCGGAACAGCGCTGGAAGCCGTTCTACCTGCTGCAGCCGATCATCGCGCCGATCTTCGCGCTGCTGTTCCAGTGGGGCGTGGCCGCGCAGGACCTGCGCCTGGGCCGCTGGCTGAAGGGCCGCATCAGCGGCCGTGCGATGTGGCTGCAGACCCGCCCGGTGGCGCGCAAGATGGCCCGCCAGGTGCTGAAGGACTACGTGTTCTTCCCGCTGCTGGCTGGTCCGTTCTTCCTCACCGTGATGGTGGGCAACCTGGTCGCCAACGGCCTGCGCAACATCTGGACCTACGTGATCATCTTCTGCGGGCACTTCACCGCCGAATCGGAAACTTTCCCCAAGGAGTGCCTGCGCAATGAGTCGCGCGGCCATTGGTACCTGCGCCAGCTGCGCGGTTCGTCCAACATCAGCGGTGGCTTCCTGATCAACGTGCTGTCGGGCAACCTCAGCCACCAGATCGAGCACCATTTCTACCCGGATCTGCCGGCCAACCGTTATGCGGCCATCGCCAAGGAAGTGAAGGACATCTGCCGCCGTTACGGCCAGCACTACAACAACGGCTCGCTGCCGCGCCAGTTCGGCCAGGTGGTCTGGCGCATCCTGCGTCACGCGTTCCCGAGCAAGCCGCGCCGCCTGCCGATGCCGGACATCATGTCCGCACCGGCATCGGCCAACGCGGGCTGATCGACTCAGCCCGCTTTCGCCAGGTCCGCCTGCTCGCGGTCCAGGCGACGCAGGAACACCTGCATTTCCTTGCGTGTCTGCTGGTCGCCCTTGCTGCCGGCCACGCTCAAGCCGCGCTGCCATGCTTCGCGCGCCGCCTGCGGCTGGCCACTGGCCAGCCAGGCTTTGCCCAGCAGCTTCCAAGCCGCGGAATACTGCGGATCAAGCACCACGCACCGGCCCAGATGGGTGGCCGCGCGCACCGGGTTGCCCGCATCCAGCCAACCCTTGCCCAGGCCGAAGCGCAGCAGCGCGCCGTCCTTGCCGTTGGCAAGCATGCATTCCAGGGCTTCGATGTTCATCCGCGCACCTCCACCAGCAGTTCGGTGGGGCCGGGCTGGAAGCGGCCACGATGGAACAGCAGCGGCGCGCCGCCGTTCTCGTGCACTTCGATGATGCGGCCAGCCAGCAGCAGATGATCACCCACCGGCCACTGTGCGTGGCGGGTACATGTGAGATGGGCGACCGCACCGGCGATGCGCGGTGGGGCGTCCTCGTAGTCATCCAGCAATGCCAGGCCATCGAAGCGGTTGCGCACCTGCGGATCGGCAAAGCGCCGGGCCAGCGCTTCCTGGTCGGCCGCCAGCACGCTGATCGCAAAGCGGGTGGCGCGCTGGAAGGTGGACAGGCTCTGCGCGTGCAACGCCAGGTTCCACAGCACCAGCGGCGGCTGCAATGACACCGGCACGAACGAATTGATGGTCAGGCCGATGGGTTTGCCCTGCGCATCGCGCGTGCAGACGATGGCCACGCCGGTAGGAAAGTGGCCGAGCAGCCGCCGCAGGGCCCGCGGCGGCATCTCGACCGACGGCACCGGGGCCGGGGGGGGGAAAGCCCCCGCCCACGGCCCGGCGT